>DATJDF010000296.1:0-6556 GCA_035497555.1 Arachidicoccus sp.
ATCGGCACTACGGCCTGCAACAAGGAATGGAACACTGAGCAATATGAGCATTACATCTCATTCAAAGCACCTTTGGATGTAGATGGGGTTACACCTATCCATATCAGGTATAAGCCTGATGGGATGGTCAATTATGAATTACCGGTAATTGTTAGTGGTTCAACAACTAATAATAAAAATATTCTTGTGCACCTTGGCGTTGATCCCGACACACTAAAAGTATTTAATGATAAGAATTTTCAAAATAGAACAGACCTTTATTATAAAGAGTTGACGGGAAAATATTTTTCAATCCCAGATACCGTGTCTATTCCGAAGAGCCTGAATTCAAATATGGTAAAGATTAGTTTCTCTCTTAAAAATATTGATTTGGTGGATAAATGGATTCTTCCTTTAACGATAGAGCCCTCAAATGATTATACTCCAAATCCGAGAAGAAATTACGCAAAAGCATTACTCAGGATTGTTCCATTTAATGATTATTCAGGCGGATATAGTGGTACTTCCCTCAAGGTTTATCTGAAAGGAGAGGAAAATGGTGCAGCAATCGTGAAGAGTATTATTCAGACCTACGTTGTTGATGAAAATGCAATCTTTTTATACGCTGGTACTGTAGACGAAAATAAGGCTGACAGAAGGAATTATAAGATAAATGCCCATTTTGATAAAGAGAAAAAGGAAGTTACGCTTACTTCTGAGAACCCTGCTATGAATTTACAGGTAAACAAAACAATTAATTATTCTGTTGAAGATGTTAAAGATGAACTTCTACCATATCTTGTTCATAGATTTGTAACGATAAATAATATCGACTATAACTTCACCGATTATACTTCTGTTGCAGGAGCGTCTATAGATTATACCATTCGTGGGTCCTTGATCATGGAAAGAAAAATCAATACACAGATACCGGACGAAGATCAGGCAATTCAGTGGTAACGTTATAAGTAGGTCGTTTAAATTGAAAATTTGATTTCCGGTTGAATTGCCCTCAATGATAGGTTTATCATGGGGGCAAATCCCAAAATGATTGAATATTGAGATTTTTTATAATCGGGTAACCAAACGTCGAAAGGCACTTAGTTACCCGATTATACATGAAGGATTCCCTTCATTTGGCTCTATTGCTTTTATGACCTTAATTAGATTTTAATGCAAATAGGGAAGTTGTAATAATTTAACGACTTCGTGATCCGCCGGACAGAATTGAAAATTTGATAATCCTAATGGGGTAATCCATTTGGCGTCAGAGTGTTCATTTAAAATCATACTACCACGGATTATCTGACATTCGAAAAATATTAAATGGATCTTTTCTTTTCCTGGTGCACTGTAATGATCCGAATGCCGCTTAATAATTTTAATCTGTAAAGCTAGTTCCTCTTGGCATTCTCTAATGATGCATTCTTCCAAACTTTCTCCGGATTCTAATTTGCCGCCAGGGAATTCCCATAAACCCCCTAACTGTTTGTTAAGTGGCCGTTGGCAAATTAGAATATTTCCGTAGGCATCTTTAATTATGGCTGCTGTAACCTCTATCATTAACCAATCATTAATTTGTTAGATTTTTTCATAAATGCCGCGGGAATGCGCTTATCCAACCGCCAGACAATATTCATAGGGTATGAACCGTCGTGTTGTAAATAATTTGCGGTTCCAAGGAAAATATAAGGGGACGTGGATTGTCCTTCTTTTTTGAATTCTCTGACAAAAAGTAATATTTTACAACCTTCCTCCTGATGGTTAATATACCGTTTTCCAGTTAATGTGGATTCAGAAATTGAATTTTGGCTCTGCCAATGAAATAGGGATTCATTGATCGAGTAATCGTTATACATTGTAGATGGTGAATAGTCTTTATCTGTTTTATTCAAAGTAACAAACAATAAATCAGTTTTAAGCTCTGGTAAATATTTTACACCTTCACGAACCGTGTTTGGCCTCCAGAAATCCATTGCGACTAAAATCTGGTCTCTTGTATAATTACAATAAACATCAAGTGGATAGTCATCCACTGTATTGTGTCCTCCGTCAACAAAGTCTATTTTTTCATACTGATATTGTAATAGTTGAACCAGTTCGTCATATAATGGCTTACATCCTTTTAACAAATTAATACCAGCCCAAAATTCGTCTAAGTCATTAGTTATTACTTGATTCGGCCATATTGTTACCTGAAACATTCTTATCATTCGCTTCTGCTCTTTGGACAAAATATATTCCTTTATTTTGTTTGGGTCAATTAATACTTTAATAAGAAATTGAAGCCAGGTTCTTGAATTAATTGAACTGATTTTAATGAAAGCATTTTCAAAAAGTTTCAGATCTTTTAAGTCGAAAGGTGAAACTCTTTTTGCTTTAACACAAAGTGTAGAAAATGTATACTTTTGATAGAATTCTCTGGCGCTTAAATGGTGAAATTCAAAAAAGTTTTCAAGTGTACACTTAAGTCCAGTATCTTCTTCAAAGGAAATGACTTTAGCAATTAATGCAGTTTCGTTACCAAATCCGGCTTTTATATTTGCCAATATATATTCGGAAGCTAACTTTTCCAGCTGAATAAAACAACCTGTTGGAACAGAAGGGAACCCGGCTTGAATGGCTGATTGCATGGTTTTTCGAGATCCTACCAAAAGGGTCTTAAATTTCTGTTCATAATTGTATTTTTGGTGGGCCTGCCCAATAAAATCCAAAACAGTTAAACATTCTTTATGATCAGCATTTCTTAATCCGCGCCCCAGTTGTTGGAGGAAAATGGTTAAACTTTCTGTGGGTCTTAAAAATAATATTGTATTGATCTCGGGAATATCAATTCCCTCATTATACAAATCAACAACAAAGATGAATTTTATGGTTCCTTTTATTAGCTCATCTTTTGCACTTGCACGTATTTCATTTGTAGAATTTCCTGTTAAAGCAATAGAAGGAATGTTATTTGAATTAAAAACGTCGGCCATGTAATTGGCATGGTCAATAGAAACACAGAAGCCGATACCTTTGACTTCATCTATATCTGTGAGATAATCATGGACTGCCTTCAGAATTAAACGGCTACGGCTATCGGCAACGACCTTGTTTAGTGTATATACATTTGATAACTCGCTTTTATCATATCCCCCACGTGACCATTTGAGTTTACTCAAGTCAATAATATCTGATACGCCAAAATATTGAAATGGACATAACAATTTGAGGTTAATTGCTTCGGGCAACCTGATTTCTGCTGCAATATGGTTTTCGAAATACGTGAGAATATCGCCTCCATCCATTCTTTCTGGAGTTGCTGTCAAACCCAATAATATCGATGGTTGGTAGAAGGAGAGGAGCTTTTGATAAGAGGGTGCGGCCGCGTGGTGAAACTCATCGATAACTATATAATCATAATATTCCCTAGTGGTTTGTTCTGTCCAATTCTTTGAATTGAATGTTTGAATGGACATAAAAAGATGATTGGTCCCGGCAGGTTTGAAATCACCAACAAATAACTCTCCAAAATTGGCATCTTTTAACACCATTCTGAAACAATACATACTTTGATATAGTATCTCTTCTCTATGTGCCACAAAGAGTAATCGATTGATTGCTCCTTTGTTTTCATTGCAATACCGTTTATAATCAAAGGCTGCAATAACTGTTTTGCCGGTGCCTGTCGCAGCCACAATTAGATTTTTGAATTTTTGATGAACGATTCTGTCTGCAGCTAATTTTTCTAATATATCAAGTTGATAATTATAGGGCTTAATATCCATTTTGTAAAAACCAGTATCTCCATTAATAGTATGGCTCTCCGCTTTTAAAGCTTGTGATAACTTGTCTTTTGAATATTGGGTAAAAGTTTCAAACTCAGCATTATTCCAATAGGATTCAAAAGTCGCATTTATTTTTTGAAGCGTTTCGGGTTGATCCTTAGCTGTGATTTTAATGTTCCATTCAAGCCCACTGGTTAATGCTGCATTCGATATATTAGACGAACCAATATAGGCTGTAGAATAATTTGAATTACGATAAAATACATATGCTTTTGCATGTAGACGTGTTCGTTTTGTGTCGTACGATATTTTGATTTCAGTATTAAGTAATTTTTCCAATTCCTCAATCGCTTTTAGATCCGTAGCACCCATATAAGAAGTTGTAATAACCCGAAGTTTACCACCGCTTTGGGTAAAGGTTTTTAATTCATCTATAATGAGTCTTAATCCGCTCCATTTGATAAATGAAACAAGCATGTCGATATGGTCGCTTGAAATAATTTCCTTTTTTAATTCTGAAAACAAATTGGGTTCGTGAACCGCTCCTGTAAATAGGGAGCTTTGACTTAAGGATGTCTCAGGTCTTGCAATATATAAATGATTGGTGGCTTTTTTTATTTGATTTTTGAAGGTGACGATTTCTAAAAGTTGTTCGGCCCTCTCATCTAATAAATCCTTTTTCAGTTTCAGTTCCGAGGAGGAATCAGGTAATTCTTTTATAAGTCGATTTATAATTTGAACCATGGTTCCAAGATCAGTATTATATTCTGTTGATTCTTCCAGCTTTTTTTGAATTATGCTAGCGGCGTATTTTGCAAGAATTTTGGGTGCTTCAGCTTTGTCGATTGGCGATGTAGCTGATAATTGATTGAGTAGATTATTTAACTCAATGCGCATCTCTTGGGATATTAGTTGTTCATAAATTCCATTTTCTAACATAAGATTGAAGTTAGTTTTAATTTCAAGTGAAGTTAAGATATTTCGAGTATTGTTAAAATGGGTCTCCATGTCCTTTTTGATAACTTCATGTTTTTTATGCATTTTGCAACGCCAACAGTTAAACCATTCATCCAGAATATTTTTGCTAACAGATATTATATATTAACGAACAATTGTTATCTTTATGGAAATTATTCAATAAAAAACAGTTTAATGGACAAATCATACAAAAATGCGCAGGCTGCCATTTTTGACATACAAGACAATGACACAATTATGCTTGGTGGGTTTGGATTGTGCGGTATACCAGAGAATAGCATTAATTATCTAATCAAGACAGGTGTTAAGAATCTGACCTGTATCTCAAATAATGCCGGTGTTGACGACTTCGGCCTGGGTCTGTTGTTAAAATCCCGACAGGTCAAAAAGATGATGAGCAGTTATGTAGGTGAAAATGGGGAATTTGAACGTCAATTGCTTTCGGGAGAGCTGGAAGTGGATCTGATCCCTCAGGGAACGCTGGCCACACGCATCCAGATGGCGGCCATGGGCATACCCGCATTTTTTACCAGGGCTGGGATTGGAACCGAAGTCGCCGAGGGCAAGGAGATTCGAAAATTTAATGGCAAGGATTACCTGATGGAGTATGCCCTGCATGCCAAATTTGCCTTTGTAAAGGCTTGGAAAGGGGATACTATGGGCAACCTGATCTTTCGGAAAACGACCAGGAATTTTTCAATGGCCATGGCTAAGGCGGCTGATATTACCATCGCAGAAGTCGAGCACCTGGTAGAACCAGGCGAGCTGGATCCTGATGGTATTCATGTGGCTGGCGTATATGTACGGCGGATTTTTGAAGGCAAAGACTATGTCAAAAGGATAGAAAAAGTTACAATAACCGCGTAATACCAGCCGTCTTTCAAAGAGCGATTGAAAAATTGCTTGGTTTCATTTATCAGTAACAGGTGAGGTAAGAATAACAGCGAATAAATAGAAAAGTAGAAAGTTTTAATACAAAAAATAAAATGTCTTTAAATAAACAACAGATCGCCATGCGCATCGCAAAGGAATTAAGAGATGGCATGTATGTTAATTTGGGAATTGGGATTCCAACCCTTGTGGCTAATTATATCCCCAAAGGGATGACCATTGTACTACAAAGCGAAAATGGCATGCTCGGTATCGGTCCTTACCCTGCTCAAGAAGAAGTAGATGCCGATCTCATTAATGCGGGTAAAGAAACGGTAACGATTATACCTGGTGGTGCTTTTTTTGACAGTGCGGAAAGTTTTGGCATGATTCGGGCTGGTAAAATCGATTTGACTGTATTGGGTGCCATGGAGGTAAGTGAAAATGGTGACATTGCAAATTGGAAGATCCCTGGTAAAATGGTTAAGGGAATGGGCGGTGCGATGGACCTGGTAGCCAGCTGTGATAATATTATTGTTGCGATGCAACACACCAACCGCGCAGGTGAAAGCAAATTGTTGCCGAAATGTAGCCTGCCGCTGACTGGTATAAACTGTGTGCGTAAAATTGTTTCTGATATGGCAGTCATTGATGTGACCCCGGAAGGGTTTTTATTAAAGGAAAGGGCTCCTGGTGTCAGTGTCGAAGAGATTATTGCTAAAACTGCGGGTAAACTTCTACTGCCCGAAGGTGAAGTACTCGAGATGGAATTTTAAACGCCGCAACCAATATGGATGAAAGCAAAATGGGATTTTGCAATTGCAAATCCCATTTCTTGCGATTTTTTTTATCACCAGTCTTCACCAGTAGGAGGCGGGATGCCGCCTTCCTTTTTCTGTAATTTTTTCTGTGTTTCTTTTTCTTGCTTCCTAAGTGCCTGCAACATCTTCTCTGCCTGT
>DATJDF010000297.1:0-11415 GCA_035497555.1 Arachidicoccus sp.
CTTTATTATCCTGTTCTTTAGGATTAGCCAACACTTTGTCAATGAGGTCTTTTGCATCCGTGTATTTTTTCTGCACCAATAGGGTGATTATATCATCCTTCTTGAATTTGGTAGGTTTTTGTGCCCATGCTCCCACGGTAATTCCCAGGAGCAGCAACGAGAATACAATCCTTTTCATTTTATTTTTTTTAATTTAATAAATTACGACTATGCTTCCGGATCCAGTGCCGACTCTTCAGCTGCATCTTCATCCTGATCTGTCGGTGACTTTTCATCAGCTATATTATCTTCAATAGCTGTGTCATCAGTGGACTTTTCTGAACCGATTACTGCTATATCAGTATCTGTTTCAACCGATTCTGCATCGATTACCAATTCTTCAATTTCCTGATCATCAATTTTGGAAATTGCAGCGATTTCATCACCATTGTCGAGTCGAATCAGGATAACTCCCTGCGTATTCCGGCCTGCTTCTTTTATAGATCCTACATCCGTACGAAGGGTAATACCTGATTTACAAGTAATTATAAGATCATGCTTTTCAGTAACGTTTAATATACCAACAAGCTTGCCAGTTTTTTCTGTAACGTTAATGGTTTTTACACCTTTACCCCCTCGATTGGTAACCCGGTAAACATCTTCACCTAATTCATCAATGATCCGGGTACGTTTGCCATAACCTTTTTCGCTTACGACCAAAACCGTATGATCAGCATCATCTTTATTAACACAAATCATTCCAATTACTTCGTCGCTTTGATTATCCACCTCAATTCCTGTAACACCGATGGCGCCACGGCCTGTTGGGCGCACTTTTGACTCAGGAAAACGGATCGCACGGCCACTTTTTACAGCCAGCATAATTTCGTTCTGGCCATCCGTTAGCATTGCCTCCAGCAGTTCATCCCCTTCATTTATCGTAATGGCATTCACCCCGGTAGCCCTTGGACGGCTAAAATCCTTAAGTGCAGTCTTTTTAATAATACCCTTACGCGTGCACAGGACAACAAAATGGCTATTTACGTAAGCTTCATCAGTGAGCTTCTTGACATTTATAATGGTGCGTACCTTGTCATCTGCCGGAATCTGAATCAGGTTCTGGATGGCTCTGCCTTTGGTGTTCTTTTCACCTTCAGGGATTTCATACACCTTTAACCAGAAAACACGGCCTTTCTCCGTAAAGTACATCATGGTATCATGCGTAGAAGCGACAAATAGATGTTCAACATAATCTTCATTTCTTGTCGCCACCCCTTTGCCGCCACGACCACCGCGTTTTTGCTGTCGGTATTCCGTAGCAGAGGTCCTTTTAATATATCCCAGATGAGAAATAGTAATCACCACATCCTCATCCTCAATCAGATCTTCTATACTGATATCATTTGCATTATATTCTATAGTGCTCTTTCTTTCATCACCGAATTTGGTTTTAACTTCATTTAATTCTTCTTTGATGACCTCATAACGTGCACCTTCATTGGCCAGCAATTCTTTCAGGCGACTGATCGTTTTCATCAATTCATTATAGTCATCCTGAATTTTATCCCTTTCCATTCCTGTAAGGCGCTGTAATCGCATTTCAAGGATTGCCTGCGCCTGAGCTTCATCAAGAAATTCATTCGCTGTTGCTTCACCCAACAATTGAATAATCTGGGAGTTTTTCAGTTTGAGCTGTGCTGCAACCAGGTTTTCTTTTGCCTGCGCCGGATTAGAGGATTCTCGGATAATGCGAATAACCTCATCCAGATTATCCAGTGCAATCAGATAACCACGTAAAAGATGTTCCTTTTCCTGGGCCTTTTTCAATTCAAACTGCGACCTGCGGATAATGACATCCATCCTGAATTCGATAAATTCCGTAATCAGCTGTTTCAGATTAAGTGTGCGTGGTCTGCCTTTACAGATAGCGACATTATTAATCCCGAAACTGGTTTGTAATTCAGAGTATTTGTACAGTTGATTAATAACAACATTGGAAACGGCATCTCTTTTCAATTCCACCACGATGCGTATACCGCCACGTTTACTGGTTTCATTATTGACGTAAGCAATCCCGTCAATCACCTTATTTGTTGCCAATTGACCGATTTTATCGGTCAGTGAATCTAGTCCAACCTGGTAAGGTACTTCCGTAATGACAATTTTCTCTCTTCCGGATTCTTTGGTTTCAACATGACATTTACCGCGAACCATAACCCGGCCGCGACCTGTCAGCATTGCCTGTTTAACTCCTTCCATACCGAAGATCACGCCACCGGTTGGAAAATCCGGCGCTTTTACAAAGCGCATTAATCCCTCTGCGGTAATTTCCTTGTCATCAATATAGGCCAGACAACCATCCACAACTTCACTTAGGTTATGGGGCATCATATTGGTGGCCATACCCACGGCAATACCACTGGAACCATTTAGCAACAACTGTGGAATACGTGTTGGCAGGACGCTGGGTTCCTGCAGGGAATCATCAAAATTCGGGTGAAAATCAACGGTTTCTTTTTCAATATCCTCCAACATTGCTTCTGCAATCTTGGATAAGCGGATTTCCGTGTAACGCATTGCAGCGGGACTATCCCCATCCTGGGTGCCAAAGTTACCCTGGCCATCCACCAAAGTATAGCGCATGGTAAAATCCTGCGCCATTCGCACCACAGTAAAGTAGATGGAGGAGTCACCATGTGGGTGATACTTACCCATCACTTCACCCACAATACGGGCGGATTTCTTATAGGGTTTGTTGCTATGATTACTTAATTCATTCATCGCAAACAGTACACGCCGATGAACCGGCTTAAAACCATCTCTGACATCCGGCAATGCACGACCGACAATTACGCTCATCGAATAGTCGATGTAGGCGGTTTTCATTTCAGTCTCGATATTTACCGAAATAATTCGGTCATGGTCACCTGTTTCTTCAGGTATCAGATCTTTATTTTCTTCCATATATTATAAAAAAATACTTGCGATGAAATTTACATACGCATTAAGTTGTAAAGCTACGAAATATATGGGTAATTTTGCGCTAAAAAACAGGCAGTATCCGTAAAATAAATCCGGTCGCGTAATAGCCTTCGAAAAGTGGCAAAATAATTGCTAATGAATAATTTGGAGAGGAAATTTGGGTTAAAATTGGTGATATTTCCCAAAATATTGTTTTCCTTTTTTTTAAGTCTTTGATATTCCCTATTTTTATGTAAATCCTTATTAACAAAGTGCAATACTGGTTACTTAGAAACAATATTGAAAACGGGCCATTTACAAAAGATGCCTTATTGCATCACGGGCTAAAATCCAGCGATCAAATAAAAATCGAGGGTGAGGACCAGTGGCGCCCTGTCAATACATTTACAGAACTGAAAACAGCACTGGAGTCGGTCGCAAAGCCAAAATACAAATTCACCGCAGATAAGCAGCTCGTAGAGATTAAAAGTGAGGAAAAACCAGCACCCACACGAAATACCCCAGCTGAGGAATCTATACCACCTTCTCCTTTTAAAAGAACGCCTTCGGCTGTACCAAAAAAGAAATCATCCGCTGCACAGACGGGTAGCCATTCTTCTACATCTACAGGCAATACAAATACCGGAGAACAGGAGAAAGTTAATTTCCGTAAGGAAAGGAATGCAGAAGCCGCACAACCTTTCATTAAATCCAATACCGTTCATCATATTGAACAAGCCCCCAAATTAGAGCACCGGCACAAATTGATGCCTAAACCCGTCAAAAGCCCGCGCAGGGCCAATAATTCAAATTTCGTCAAGGAATTCTTTTTGCCAATAGTAATTATTGGCGGTATCGGCGTACTTATCTGGTGGGGCTATAAAAAATTCACTACGCCCGGCGAACAATTCCCCGGGCAAAACACAGCAGCGGTATTACCTGACAGCGCTGCAGAAAAACGAATCAAAAATCAGGATTCGATAAATGCGCTGCCAAAAAACAGGCCTGCTTCAAGTACGGTAAAAAGTGATGCATCTCACAGAGACAGCCTGGCGATAGCGGCAGCCAGTGCGGCCCGCAGGGACAGCCTGGCTGCTGCCCGAAAGAAAACGGCGTTGACTGCTGCTGTGTCTAAAGCAAATACCGTTTCAAGTGAATCAACCGCTACGGCACTCCAATCAAAATTAGTCACACCGGAAAAAACGACAGCGTCTGCCAAAGGAAGTAATGCTGATACACCTAAAGAGTCTACGACCGCTAAAGCACCTGTCACTAAGCCAAAAGAAACACCGAAAGCGACTGATACAAAAAAACCAAGTAGCATTTCTGACTACATTACCATGTCACTCAACAAAGTACCCGAAAACGGTATCAGAAATGTAAAAATACAAGTCCACAACACTTCCAATGAATCATTGAATATTGCGATCATTGAAGTGCGGTATTTTGATGCGGCTGGTAAATTTATCAAAGGAGAAACCTTACAGACAGGTAAAATTGAGGCTGGCAAGACAGCTACCGTAAAAGTCCCTAATAGCAAGGAAGCAAACCGTATATCCTACAAAGCCTCACTTATCAGTGGAGACAATGTTTACCTGATGGGTAAATAATGGTAATAATCATTTAGCAACTTTTGGTTTATATAAAAAAGAAAATCTGAAGTCAAAACAAAAAAAATCCGTTGCAATAATAAGTTGCAACGGATTTTTTATAATTATGTATACTGACTATTTCTTCATGTACATCACTTCCTTCACTAATTTTACCACACCGGCAATACTTGGCAGGTAGGCTTCCACTAATGTCGGTGCGTAGTGCATCGGTGCATCCGCACTGGTAATTCTGCGAATCGGTGCATCCAAATAATCAAAGCCTTCTTTTTGAATCCGGTAGGTAATTTCAGAACTGATGGATGCGAATGGCCATTGTTCTTCAACAATAACAAGACGGTTGGTCTTTTTAACGCTTTCTAATATCGTCCTCCAGTCCAGTGGGCGAATCGTGCGTAAATCAATCACTTCAGCACTAATCCCTTCTTTTTCCAACTCTGCAGCGGCACCCAGTGCCACTTTCATCATTTTATTAAAGGAAACAATAGTCACATCCTTTCCTTCCTTTTTGATAGCCGCTTTACCGAGTTCAATATAATACTCGTCTTCTGGCACCTCACTTTTGTCACCGTACATTACTTCACTTTCCATGAAGATGATTGGATCCTTTTCATAACGAATGGCTTGTTTCAATAAGCCCTTGGCATCATAGCCATTGGAAACAGACACCACCTTAAGACCAGGGATATTGGCATAAAGCGCTTCAAAAGCAGTAGAGTGCTGTGCACCCAGCTGACCTGCACTCCCGTTTGGTCCCCGAAGTACAATCGGGCAACCTACCTGACCACCACTCATCGCCAACATCTTGGAAGCCGTATTCAGAATCTGATCAAGTGCTAAAACAGCAAAGTTCCAGGTCATATATTCAACAATTGGCAACAAACCGTTCTGGGCAGCACCAACAGCAACACCTGTGAAACCTAACTCAGAAATTGGTGTATCGATTACGCGTTTAGGGCCGAACTCTGCAAGCATACCCTGGCTAACTTTATAGGCACCATTGTATTCTGCTACTTCTTCACCCATTAGGAATACACGCTCGTCTCTTCTCATTTCTTCATTCATCGCTTCGCGCAATGCTTCACGAAAGGCTATTTGTCGCATAATATATTATTCTAATTTAATGTAAGGATTCTCTAAAATTAACGGCGCAAAAATATATGTTTTTTCTGTAGAATCGCGAATTTATTTGTGAAATTCACTTTAACCCGGGTTCTGACTTTATAAAAAATCCGCCTTTCATTGAAAAGCGGATCCTGTATCAATTAAGTCTCTGTCCTGCTACTCCTCCGCCAGAAATGGATAACCATACTCCACGGGTGGGTTCAGGGTTTCTTTGATGCTTCGGGCACTCAGCCAGCGGTAAAGGTTCAGGGCACTTCCGGCTTTATCATTTGTACCTGACGCTCTTGCACCACCAAACGGCTGCTGACCTACGACGGCACCTGTTGGCTTATCGTTAACATAAAAATTACCTGAAGCAAAACGCAGTTTTTCAGTTGCCAGTGCTATAGCTTCCCTGTCCTGGGCAAGAATTGAACCTGTCAAGGCATAGGGTGAGGTCTTATCCACCAGGTCCAGGGTCTGTTCAAATTTATCAGCATCATACACATAAATTGTCAGTACCGGCCCAAAAACTTCTTCACACATAGTGACGTATTTTGGGTCTTTGGCCTCAATAACCGTAGGTTCGATAAAATAACCTTCAGATTTATCGCAACCTCCCCCTACCAGGATGGAAGCTTTCCGGTCCTTTTTGGCATTCTGTATATACTTCTCAATTTTAGTAAAACTCTTTTCGTCGATAACAGCGTTAATATAATTACTAAAGTCATCAACAGGTCCCATCTTAAAAGTTTTTACTGTGGCGACCAGCTTGCTTTTTATTTTTTCAGCAAGATTCGATGGGATATAAGCTCTGGAGGCCGCAGAACATTTCTGACCCTGATATTCAAAAGCACCTCTTGCCATCGCTGTAACAGCCACATCGACATCCGCAGATTTATGAACCACAATAAAATCCTTTCCACCGGTTTCGCCCACAATCCTTGGATAAGAGCGGTATTTACTGATGTTTTCGCCGATTGTTTTCCAAATTGTATTGAAAACAGCAGAAGAGCCGGTAAAGTGAATACCTGCAAAATCAGGATGCGAAAAACAAACTTTACCCAATTTCTGTCCACTTACATGAACGAGGTTGATGACACCGTCTGGCAACCCCGCTTCTTTTAGAATGCGTAAAATTAATTGGGCACTGTATATCTGCGTATCCGCAGCTTTCCAGACCACAACATTCCCACATAATGCAGCACTTGTGGGTAAGTTACCCGCAATTGCTGTAAAATTGAAAGGAGTGATGGCCAGTACAAATCCTTCCAAAGGTCGCCATTCTGTACGATTACGCACACCAGGGCTATTATTCGGTTGTTGTTTGTAGATTTCACAGAGGAAATGTACATTAAAGCGTAAGAAATCAATCAGTTCACAAGCACTGTCAATTTCTGCCTGGAAAGCATTTTTGCTTTGACAAAGCATCGTAGCAGCATTCAGCTGTGCACGGTATTTCTCTGCAATAAGATCGGCTGCTTTCAAAAAGATATGTGCACGGTCTTCCCAAGGGAGGGCTTCCCAGCTGGATTTAGCCTTTAATGCAGCGTCTATCGCCTGATTTATATGCTTTTCTTCCCCCCGATGAAAAAAGCCCAAAGTATGACTTAGTTCATGTGGAGGATGGATTTCTACTTTATTCCCTGTTTTTATAGCCCGGCCACCGATATACATCGGAATCTCTATCTGTTTTTTCTTTGCATCTGCCAGCGCTTTCTGCAATGCTTTTCTTTCCGGGGATCCCGGCGCATAGCCCAATACGGGTTCATTTGCGGGGGTTGGATAATTAAAATAACCTAAACTCATCTTGTTAATATTTGTACTTTAAAAAAAAGCGGGTTATGCCTGTGCGGCAGGTCCGCCAAAATTCATTGGGATTTCAATGGAATCCATGTCCTTTATGGAGCCATTCTCGCTTTCAAAACGCTGAACATTTTCCGTGAGTGCCTGCATAAACCTTTTTGCATGCATCGGAGAAAGTATAATTCTCGATTTGACTTTACTTTTAGGATTTCCCGGCATCACATTGACAAAGTCAACAATGAATTCAGCATTGCTATGTGTGATGACGACCAGATTAGAGTAAGTGCCTTCCGCAATCTCTTCACTGATTTCTATATTAAGCTGATCAGCCCCATTTTGCGGCTCTTTCGGATTTGCCATTTTAATGAAATTTTAGAACTGCGAATATAACACATTCAACGCATGTGTCCCTCAATTAGGACAATCGTTTGTGGTATGCAGTTTAAGTTTAAGAATATTTTTTGTCGCTTGTGTTATTTTAAATCGGTCATCCATCCTGAGGCCTATAATCCATATAATCCGCCGATCACTCTCAAGGACCCATATTTGCTCCTTTTCTGCCAAAGAAAGCTTCTGGTCAATAAAAAATCGGGATAATTTCTTCTTTTTTCGCATACCCAGCGGATAGAAATAGTCACCCTGTTGCCATTTTCTTAGTAGCAGTGGGAATCGAATATCCTTTAAATCGAGATTGGCGACGGTAGGATCCTTATCTAATTTAAAATCACCGGGTCGGCTAATTTTCAATACCCCGGATGCATAACTGATTTCAATATCACTTTCCGTAATCAGAATAGATGCTGATTCAACAGCCTTTAGCGGTGTCAATACCAAATGCGCACGGTTTTTAAAAATCCGGTAATTCGTGCTATCCTGATAAGCACCCGTAGTGGCAGATAACAATTTTTCAATCTCCGGTATCTGCCTTTGACCAAAACCATAATTTTTTAACAGCTCCCAAAGTAAGGTTCGGGCAAATCCCGTTTTTAGTAGCAACCGAACGGACAAAAAGCAATCCTTCCCCTTCTTTACAATTAACCGCTTTTTGTATTTTTCGATACTTTCGGTATATAACAATTCCACCTCTGAGAAACGCCGAATATTGTCCAGTAAATTATCCTCCACCTGTGGAAAATACGCCTTGATAGCCGGGATCATATCCTGACGAAAGAAATTACGCGTGTAATCTACAGATTGGTTAGTTGAATCTTCCATCCATTTTAAATTGTTGTCCTCCGCAAATGAAAGTAATGATTCTCTTTTAAAAACAAGCAAAGGCCTTAAAATGGCCCCGTTATGAGCAGGAATACCGTGCAATCCCGCGATGCCACAACCTCGGAAAAAATTAAGTAAAAGGGTTTCAATATGATCGTTTGCATGATGTGCCGTCACTAAATAACGATTCAATAAATTATCCTTTGGAAGGTCCTTCTTTGCAAAGGCGGGTAAAGATACCGCCACAGATACACGCTCAGCATCTTCTGAACTCAATAGTTCAGGTGTGTCCAACAATTCTTTAAACCAATCATAGCGGAGTTTTCTTGCGGTCTCCTCTATGGACATTTTCCAGCGATCCGCCATTTCATTAGTCTGGAAAGACTTAACGAGCAGCGTTTGATTTCTACTAGCGGCGAGTTCCCGTACAAAAGATTCATCCCGGTCACTTTCCGCACCACGTAAATGAAAATTACAATGTGCCCACAAGGTTTCAAAACCGGACAATCGGAGTAATTCCGATAAAACAACGCTATCCATTCCACCGCTAATGGCAAGGATTAATTGAACTTTCCCCCGCTCAGCAAGGAAAGGAAATGCTGTATTCAGATGCGTATTAAACGCCTTTAATAAGGAATGTTCTTTCATAATTATCCTTCCTTCCAGATCTTAAATGTAGATCTGATTTGTTACTTGCAACATGAATTAGACCTCAGACTTTAGCATTTTAAATTTATAATTCAGAAAAACGGTCTCATGGCGAATTAAAAGGCTACAGCAGTATTAAGCGCTGTAGCCAGTATTCATTCACTTTTATTTGCCATCAGGTTGGCCTTTATAAATCCGTCCAGTTCTCCATCCATTACAGGCTGAATATTCCCTGTTTCGTAGTCTGTTCGGTGGTCTTTGATCATTTTGTAAGGATGGAAAACATAACTACGAATCTGACTGCCCCATTCAATCTTCTTTTTATTGGCATTGGTGGCATCCTTGGCTTCCTGCCTGCGACGCAACTCTTCTTCGTAAAGCCGGCTTTTCAACATCGTTAATGCAATTTCCCGGTTTTCCCCCTGGGTTCTTGATTGCTGACATTCTACTACAATATTGGATGGTAAATGCTTTAACCGGACAGCCGTTTCAACCTTATTTACGTTCTGTCCTCCCTTTCCTCCACTGCGGTAAAATTCCCACTCGAGATCTGCGGGATTTATCTCAATTTCTATACTGTTATCTATCAGTGGATAAACATACACCGACGCAAACGAAGTATGCCGCCTGGCATTGCTGTCAAAGGGTGAGATACGAACCAACCGGTGCACCCCACTTTCTCCTTTCAGAAATCCGTAAGCAAAACTACCGGAAAACTCAAGCGTTGCGGTCTTTATTCCGGCCCCCTCGCCTTCCTGATAATCTAACTCGGTTACAGTCCAACCCTGCTTTTCGCCATACATCCGGTACATACGTAAAAGCATTTCTGCCCAATCCTGACTTTCCGTTCCACCGGCGCCAGAATTGATCTGAACAACGCCAGGCAATTCATCCTCGGGCTGATTTAGGGTACTTTTAAATTCTGCATCCTCAATTTTCTGCAAAGCAAGGTCATACGCAATCTTGGTTTCTTCCTCAGAAGCATCACCCCCTTTCCAGAATTCAAACAATACGGCAAAATCTTCGACGGCAGTCTCCACATCATGGAAGAGTTTCAGCCAATATTCGTGGATCTGAATTTCTTTCATCGTCTGCGTAGCCCGTTCGTTATTGTCCCAGAAACCTGGGGAGACGCTTAACTGGCGATCCTCTTCTACTTTAATTTGTCGGTTCTCGACGTCAAAGAAACCTCCTCAAAACCAACACACGGTCTCTTATATCTTTTAAATGCTCACTAGTCATCTTACCAGTAATAGATTAAGGGTGAAAAAAATTATTACAATAGGCCTGCAAAATAAATCATTTTTAAGTGCTAATCCTGCAAATAGCCGTTAAAACACATCCTTTAAGCTCAAACTGTGTTCAAAGGATGTGTTTGTAGGCTTTATCGTTATGGAAAGATTCCTAATTCGTCATAGGAAGTACCCACTTTATTTATGGCAACAACATAGGCGGCAGTCCGCATATCAGGTATTTCAGGGTTGGCATCCCAGACATCCATGATTTCACGGGTAGCCGAGATCATGGTTTCTTCCAGGCCACTGTAAACTAAATCAACTTCATCTGCTCCATGCTCAATAAAAGCCCTTTCTGCACTATGTACCTTTTTGCCGGTCATATCCTCCAATTGTGCTAGGATCTGTTTATTCATATTTTCTGTAAACCGTTTCTCCATCCGACCATAACGTACATGGCTCAGGTTCTTCAGCCATTCAAAATAAGAAACAGTTACACCACCTGCATTCAGGTACATATCCGGAATAATAAAAACGCCTTTCTTATTCAATATGACATCGGCTTCGGCTGTTAAAGGTCCATTAGCCGCTTCTCCAATTATTTTTGCTTTTATCCTGTCTGCATTTTCAGCATTGATAACACTTTCTAGTGCAGCTGGAATCAGGATATCGCATTCTGCCTCCAGAGCATCAGCACTTTTTTCAAAATTCGTGGCACCTGGGAAGTTTAAGATAGAACCTGTCTTTTTTCTATGTTGGCGAACTTCTTCTTCATTCAGACCGTCAGCATTAAAGATGGCGCCTTCATATTCGGCAATAGCGATAATCTTGGCACCGTATGCCCGAAAGAATTTGGC
>DATJDF010000298.1:0-3403 GCA_035497555.1 Arachidicoccus sp.
TTTCTCGAAAGAGAATATACAGACACGAGGTTAAAAGAGGTATCGGCGCCTATGATCAAAACCTGGATGGTGGAGCTAAAAAACAGGGCTCAACATCAGGTTGTGAATAAGAGTATTCACAGAAAAATATCCAGTTTAAAATCCTTCTACAAATACCTGTTACGTAAGGGGACAGTTAAGACATCACCACTGACGACCATTATACTTCCAAAGCTTAATAAGCGATTACCTTCCTTTCTGAAAGAATCAGAAGCTGCTGCACTCACCACCCCCATTCAGATGGAGGGGTTATTGACAAATCCTGGAAATCCGGAAAGTAAGACACATCATGCCGCTTTGCAGCCGAATCAATCTAAAGAAAAGGCGGATATTAAAATCCTGGAAAAAACGTATTGGAATAGGTTCACAGAATATCTTATCCTCCGGCTTTTCTACGAGTGTGGCCTTCGGCGCAGCGAGCTGGTATCCTTAAAAGAATCGGACATAGATATCAGCAACCAGCAATTAAAAGTACTGGGTAAAGGGAATAAAGAGCGGATCCTACCTATGTCGGCGGATCTGCTTGTCCAAGTACAGACTTACATAAAGGAAAAATCAATTTATATTAAAGCATATGAATCGCAGTTGAAAATAAAAACACAGGAGCTGCTCACCGGTCAAAACGGAAAACCGCTTTATGCTAAAAAAGTTTATAACATTGTCCGGGCCAGACTGGCTGAGGTAACAGATCTAAAAAAGAAAAGTCCGCATATTCTACGCCACAGCTTTGCGACGCATCTGCTCAACGCCGGCGCAGACCTTAATGCTGTAAAGGAACTCCTGGGTCATGCCAGTCTCGCAGCCACCCAGGTTTATACCCATACAAATATTGAGAAGTTAAAAGAAGTCTATAATAGAGCCCATCCAAAATCCTGAAAAATCCTCAACAGTTGGCATTTAGAGCAGTTCATCGACGTCCTTAGAAAATTTTCGAATAATCTTCATTTATTATGCAGCAGCAAAAATCAAACGACAGATTTTCAATAAGTAAACGACTCAAAAGTTTCACTTATGCCGTATCGGGTATTAAAACTGCTTTTGTTTCAGAGCATAATATGTGGCTACACCTGGCGGCTGCTGTAATAGTCGTTTTACTAGGCTATCTTTTTTCTATCACCCAGACGCAGTGGTTGTTTATTTTCATGTGCATCGGTATGGTGATTGGTCTTGAATTAGTCAACACAGCCCTGGAGAAATTATGCAATATGATTCACCCGCAGTGGGATAAGCAAATTCAGCAAATAAAGGATCTGGCCGCCGGTGCCGTTCTAATTGCGGCCATTACTGCTTTTGTCATCGGCCTGATTATCTTTTTGCCCTATTTTTGTCATTTTTTATAAATTTAAGTATCAGCTTCGCCCTGAACCACTGAATATTCGTGTAAAAAAAATACAATTTGTATCTGAACCTGAACTTAGGCAGCGCATCAATTTTGTCATCTGTTGCCAACTGTTTGCTTCTTGCTTACTATTCAGGTCCTTCAAAAAAGCTTCATCCACAGCAGTTTCAGTAGCTGGCCTGATCTCATTATCTTGCTCATACTAGCATAGCATCACTTTTTTAGAAATTTCACTGTCTGGCCGTTAACCTTTCCAAAATAGACACCTGAACTTAGGCTTTGGATATTTATTTTATTTAGACCGGCTGTTAATTTAAACTTATTCACCAGACGTCCTGTTATATTATATATGCTTATACTTCCCTCAGCTGCTACCCGCACATTAATAAACTGAGTAGCAGGGTTAGGATAAACCAGCATATTCTCGGTCGCTTTACCCTGCATTATCGATACAATTTTATTGTGATACCTGCTTTTCCCGTCAAGGTCAATTAGTTTCAGGCGGTACCAACTTGCTGAAGCAGTATTTGATATAGGGTATACATAGCTGCTGTTGCTTCCAGTAGCTATAATAGTTGCCACTTCAACAAACTTGTTACCATCCATACTCTTTTCCAATTGATAATGTCTCAGACCTGTTTCAACACCGCTTTGCCATTCAAGGATTGCAATTCCTTCTTTATAGGTACCTTTAAATCCCAAAATGGAAACAGGTAAGGCTGCTGCCTGATATTCATAGGCACCCATATCGACTCTGTTATTTACAATGCGCGGGTGACCGTCCAGATCTATTACTGGTAAATTCAGTAGCGGCGGTATAGCAGGATCTCCTTTATCTATGGCCGGACTATCCTCCAACAGATGATAATCCCCAACCGTAAATGTCGAACCAAACGGCCAGGTATTATCTACAAACCGAGCGTCGTTTGTGGTTCCGTCAATATTACCATTATCTGTACCGGATAGGCCTTCTACTAGGCAATAGGCATATGACGGCACTGAGTTTTCATCATTTATTACAGAAGGCCGCAATCCCCATTCGAACCTTAGGTTATAATAGACGATGCAATTACGCAGGACGGGTGAACTATTGTTGATATTGTACATAGCACCACCTCTGGCGCGGAAGGCATCGGTACTGCTTTCCGGGGCAAAATTACGTGTGATCGTTACATTGGTCAAGATGGGAGAGGAGAAGGTATTATACATAGCCCCTCCATAGTAAGACTGATTGCCACTGAACACGACATTGGTAAGCTTCGGATTTGAATTGACATTGCACATACCGCCACCAAAGGCAGCGATATTTCCGCTGATAACCATATTAGTCAGAATAGCTGACGAGCGGATATTGTACATCCCGGCACCACTATCACACTCATACTGTTCAGTATTATGGATATTCACCTGCGAAATTACGGGGGTGGACTGGATATTACAGATTCCTTGTCCGTAGTAGGCTAAATTTTGCACCACCCATAAATTGGTTAAATGAGGTGAGACTTTATAATTGTAAATGCCGCCGCCATGATCCAGATTATCTCCGTCACCATTAGTGGCATCACCGCCGGTAATTTTAAACCCGTCTAATACGGAGCTGGAATCCAGACGGTTGTTATTATTACGGATAACACTATTGCCATTACCTACTAATATACTGGTGTCGCCACTTGCCAGATTTCTGTCGGCGAGTCTGGTGGTGCCTACTTTAAAGCCTCCATAAATTTTTACGCCACGTTTCATGCTAAAATACTGACCCTTATTTGGCCGCTTATAAACTCCTTTAGCAACAAAAATCATGTCGCCCGAATCGGCATTATTGATCATATTTTGCAGATTACCCGAAGCACCATTCCAGGTTCTGCCCAGCCCATTTCCCGTGGCAACGGGTTTTACGTAATAGGTCTTCTGTGCGATCAAATGACTAAAACTAGAGACAAACATCATGGCGAGGATTAATTTTTTCATCGTCGATTGTTTTTGGTAATATTTTGAAAAAATGTAAGGAAATAGTAAAATCTAGGT
>DATJDF010000299.1:0-2377 GCA_035497555.1 Arachidicoccus sp.
CGTAACCCCACACGTGTGATTGGATTGGCTGCTACGCCATCCTTTTCTCAACATTATCATGAAGGGAAAATTAAAGAATTGAAGCATCTTTTTGCGCGTTCTGCGATAAACATGCAGATTTTAGGTGTGGGTATGTTTGTGCTGGCTTATCTGAATATTAATAATATCCAGGAGGTTGCCGGCTTTATTCAAACCGGATATGGTGAAATCAAAGGGCTGATTCTTATTTTAATGATTGGACAATTGACGGATATGGTTACGGGACTTAATTATGAACTGATTGGAGTAACTAAATATTATCGGTTTAATTTTTGGATAGCGCTTGCTTTATTAGGCATTGTATTTCTACTTAATTATTTATTAATCCGTCATATGGGCATTTATGGAGCTGCCTGGGCAACTACTATTGGGCTGGTTATTTTTAATATTGCTAAAACTTTGTTTTTATGGAAGAAGCTCAGAATGCAGCCATTTTATAAAGGCTCCTTGTTGATCCTTATTGCTGGCGCCGTTTCCGGGCTTATAGCCTGGACAGTGCCATCTTTGGGAAATGCCTTTACCGATTTGACAATAAGAAGTGGATTGATGGTGTTGATCTTTGGCGCCTTATTATTGTGGTGGAAAATCTCGCCGGAATTAAATGAACTGGTTGGAAATATCTGGTATAAAAAGAAGCTTTTTTAAAAAAAACGAAAAAAGTCTGCGAAATTTCGCAGACTTGGTATAGGTAATAATATACTGAACTAATATAAACCTGGACTACTAGCGTACAACAGTTACATTAACGGCATTCATACCTTTGCGGCCCTGTTGCATTTCAAACTCAACCTGGTCGTTTTCTTTGATTTCATCAATTAAACCGGTTGCATGCACGAAAATCTCTTCATTGCTCGCATCGGTTTTGATAAAGCCAAAGCCTTTTTCTGAATTAAAGAACTTTACGGTTCCTTGGAATTTTTCTTTTTCCACTGTAATTATAAATTTAATAATGAGCTTCAAAGATAGGATATAAAATGAAAAAAAGTATTGTTTGAAAAAAAATCCTGTTAAATTAATAAGGTCTTTCTTGTGGGTATAATAAAGGGAGTTTCATGCTTTTTGACGATTCAATACCGGATTAATCGCTTATTTTTGCGCATTATTCTGAATGATTATGTCTGAGCTCCATTTATATAACTCCTATTCGCGTCAAAAGGAGAAATTTGAGTCTATAACCCCGGGCCATGCGGGCTTATATGTTTGCGGCCCTACCGTAAGTGGAGAATCTCATCTGGGGCATGCCCGGCCCTATATCACTTTTGACGTGGTAAATCGTTACTTAAAGCATTTGGGTTACAAAGTCCGGTATGTGCGCAATATAACAGATGCAGGCCATTTTGAAGAAGAAGGGAGAAAGGCCGAAGATAAAGTAAGTGAAAAGGCAGTTTTGGAGCAACTGGAGCCTATGGAGCTGGTACAAAAATATACCAACCTATATCATTGGGGGATGAAAGAGTTTAATTGCCTGGAACCCAGCATAGAACCTACCGCAACGGGGCATATCATCGAGCAAATTTCCATGATTGCGGATATTATCACAAAAGGATTTGCTTATGAAGTGAATGGTTCCGTTTATTTTGATGTGAAAAAATATGCAGCGGAATATCCATATGGAAAGCTTTCTGGAAGAGTGATAGAGGATTTGTTGGAAACAACGCGTGAGCTGGAGGGCCAAAACGAAAAAAGGAATAAGACTGATTTTGCATTATGGAAAAAGGCTCCTCCGGAACATTTGATGCGTTGGAGAAGCCCATGGGGGGAGGGGTTTCCGGGCTGGCATATCGAATGCTCCGCTATGAGCAGCAAATATCTCGGCAAGCATTTTGATATTCATGGTGGCGGTATGGATCTTCAGTTTCCACATCATGAGAGTGAAATTGCACAAAGCAATATAGCGCATGGCTGCATGCCTGTGAAATACTGGATGCACAACAATATGATTACGATCAACGGGAAAAAGATGGGTAAAAGCTATAATAACGTAATCAAATTGACGGAGCTGTTTAGTGGAAATCACCCCATGCTGGAACAGGCCTATCATCCAATGGTCATCCGGTTTTATATTCTTCAGACCCATTACCGGAGCACACTTGATTTCTCAAATGAGGCTCTTCAGGCTGCGGAGCGCGCGTTGAAACGGCTCTGGGAAGCTTATGAAACTCTGAATAAGCTCAATCTGAATAACAACATAGCGGCTACGGATAAGGATCTGGAACAAAAGGTGAAGCTGTATTGCCAGGCCTGCACTGATGATATGAATGACGATTTTAATACTGCAAAAGTGGTAGCAGATTTGTTTGAGCTGGTTCCGGTAATCAATAGTATCAAAGGAGGCCAG
>DATJDF010000300.1:0-5701 GCA_035497555.1 Arachidicoccus sp.
AGATAGTTTCAGATGTTTTTATCAAACTCTGGAAGAAAAAAGACGAATTGTCGCATATTGACAATTTACGTTTGTATCTTTTTACTGCAACAAAAAATTATTCGCTTAATTATATCGTGAAGCAGTCAAAGCGGCATTTGATGAATTATGATCACGAGGATGGTGGAGATTGTAATAAAAATTATTGTGACTGTAGCCCGGAAGAAATATATATCTCTAATGAAACAAAAAGTATGGTCAATAAGGCAATCAATGACCTGCCTCCACAATGCCGCGAGATTTTTAAAATGGTAAGAGTCGACGGACTGCAATATAAGGATGTGGCTACCGCCCTGAAGATTTCCAGGTTTACCGTTCGCAATCAGATAGTTATCGCATCCAGACGGATATCGAAAACGTTGAGTTGTTATTTATAATCGGGCCGCACTTTTTTTTGCTGAAAATATATATTGTCAAAATGACAAAATATTGATTTTAATGAAACAGCGAAATCTAAGCACTGAAGTGGAGTGATATATTAAAAGTATAATATTTATGATGCTTTTGAAGATTTATGAATACCACTGGTTCTGGCATTTGAGTTAATCGGAATTTTTAAGTTAAATAATATGAAATTTAAGTTTTTAAACATATACAGGCACTTTCTTTTATTTTGTATGGTACTATTATTTATAAGTAGTGGTCTATTTGCGCAAAAATTCCATAGTGATAATGGAGATGGGACCTTTACAAACCCAGTCATACCGGCAGACTTTCCGGATCCTGATGTTATCCGGGTCGGGGACACCTACTATATGGTAACCACAACCATGTTTATTTTCCCGGGTGTTACTGTATTAAAATCCAAGGATCTTGTAAACTGGCAGTATTGTAGCAATGCAGTGCCAAGATTTGATTATGGGAAAAGCTATAATTTGGATGGCGGTAACAGGTATGGCCACGGTCAGTGGGCCACCAGTTTAAAATATAATAATGGTAAATTCTATCTATTATTTATTACCCTCAATGAAGGTGGTTTTATTTGTAGTGCAGATAAAGCGGAAGGCCCATGGGAAATTAAACAGTTATCTAAAGGCTTTTATGATCCTGGATTATTTTTCGATACGGATGGGAAAATTTATGTGGCCCATGGCTACGGTAAAATCTTTATGACTGAATTAAATAAAGATTTTTCACCTGCCGGGAATGACTCCTTGGTATATACCGGGGATATCAGAGGTGGGTTAGAAGGAACGCATGTTTATAAAATTGGGGATTTTTATTATTTGTACTGTACTTATGGTGGACGGGATGGTATTCAGGTAGCACTTCGATCAAAAGATATTTATGGACCCTATACAGAAAAGGTGGTGGTTAGCGATACAGTTAAAGGCCCGACGTTTGGCGTTCATCAGGGAGCCCTGATACAGGTTAATAAAGACGAGTGGTGGACCATGCTTTTTGTTGATAGTGGTCCATTAGGACGATTCCCGTCTTTGCAACCTGTTACATGGATAGATGGATGGCCAATTGTGGGAAAAGAAGGCCATGGTGTGATAACTTATAAAAAACCGAATGTGGGTGTCAAGTATCCTGTTACCACATTGCCGACCTCTGATAAGTTTGACAGCAAAGTGCTAGGTAAGCAATGGGGTTGGAACCATAATCCTGATGCTGCTAAATGGTCGTTAACAGACAGACCGGGTTACCTTCGGCTGAAGACCGTCCGGGTTTGCGACAGCTTGCCAAAAGCTGTAAATACCCTTACGCAGAGAATATTTTGTAAATATGACGGAGCTAAACCCACTTATTGTACGACCAAATTGGATGTTCGAAATATGAAGGATGGGGATATTGCCGGACTTGCTGTCTTTCAGATGCCTTATGGTTACATTGGCGTAAGTGTAAGCGGTAATCGGAAATATTTGATTATGGTGAATGACGGGGAAGTCATTGATTCTGTTTTATTAAAAGAGAATGTTGTCACGCTTCGGTCCGTCATTTCAAATGGGAAATCAACTGCTGATTTTGAATATAGCTTTGACCATGTGAAATTTACAAAGCTTGGGAATACTTTGAATTTGAAATTTAATTTGAAAATATTTACGGGGAACAAAGTGTGCTTATTTAACTATCCAACCAAGGAGCTTGGTGGATTTGTTGATTTTGATGAATTAATCATGAACTAAAATTTTAAAAAATATTGCTATGATACATTTCAGAAAGATAAGTGCCTATTTATTATTGGCGGGTATTTTACCTTGTTCGAATATATTTGCTCAATCTACGCCCAGCCTGGATGTCAACTTGAATAAAATCGGCCATGAGGTAAGTCCAATGCTTTATGGGTTAATGACGGAAGAAATCAATTACGCTTATGATGGCGGCATCTACGCCGAAATAATCAGGAACAGATCGTTTCAAGACGACAGAAATAATCCGGTGCACTGGTCATTATTTTCCGAGAAGCAAGGCAGCACGATAAAACTTGACCATAAAACTTTTTTAAATAGTAATAACCCGGTTTCTCTAATGCTGGATGTGTCCGCTTCAGGAAAGGTGACAGGTATCGCGAATGAGGGTTATTGGGGTGTTCCGGTAAGACCCAATACTGTTTATAAAGGATTCTTTTATGCAAAGGCCGATTTTGACGGTGATCACGAGTTTAATGTAAGTATAACAGGTGATAGTGCTGATCCTACTACGGTGTATGCTACAGCCTCAGTAAAGCATACAGGGACTGACTGGAATAAGTATAGTTTTGAACTTATAACTAAACAGGGGATCAAGCCAACTACAAATGCGAGATTTGTGATTTCTACAGTTCAGAAAGGAAATTACTGGTTTAGTGTAACTTCCTTATTCCCGCCTACTTTTGGGAACACACCCAATGGTAATCGTCCGGACATCATGCAGCTCCTAAGTGACATGAACCCGGCTTTTTTAAGATTACCTGGCGGCAATTATTTAGAAGGCGGCAATTTTAGTTCAAGATATGATTGGAAAAAGACATTAGGACCCTTGGAAGACCGGCCGGGTCATATGGGCACCTGGGGCTACCGTTCTTCAGACGGGATGGGCTTACTTGAGTATCTCAGATGGTGCGAAGATCTGAATATGGAGCCGTTACTCGCTGTATTTGCCGGTTATACTTTGGGTGGAGATCACTTGTCAGGTCCCTATTTACAACCCTTTATTGATGATGCCTTGGAGGAAATAGAATATATCATTGGGGATGTCAATACAAAATGGGGCGCCCAGAGAGCTAAAGATGGCCATCCTAAAGCATTTCCATTACGCTATATTGAGATAGGTAACGAGGATTTCTTTGACAGATCAGGCAGTTATAAAGAAAGGTTTGCCCAGTTTTATAAAGCGATAAAGGCCAAGTATCCTCAGATGACGATTATTTCTACTGCTGGAAAAGATTTCGATGTCCCTGGTGGTACGGCAGATATGATAGATGATCATTATTACCGAAATGCGTCCGAAATGGAAGGAATGACCACACAGTATGATGATTACGATAGAAACGGACCTAAAGTTATTGTAGGCGAATGGGCAACAAGAGAAGGCAGTCCCACACCGAACTTTAATGCGGCCTTAGGTGACGCCGCCTGGTTAACAGGACTGGAAAGGAATTCTGATGTGGTATTAATGTCTTGCTACGCACCTTTATTTGTAAATGTCAATCCGGGGGGTATGCAGTGGAAATCAGATTTAATCGGATATAATGCATTAAACAGTTATGGATCTCCTTCCTATTATGTACAAAAGATGTTCAGCAATCATTTAGGAGATAAATATATTCCCATACACGCAGAAAGTATCCCTACTCAATTTGAAACCCTGAATGAAAAAGATATAGCCTCAGGTAGGAAGCCAAGGAAGATTCCTGCTATGTTTTATGTTGCGACCAAGGACAGCAAGAAAAAATTACTGTATCTTAAATTAGTCAACACACAGAACAAAGCACAAAAGATCAATATTAATATAAATGGAACGGAACAAATATTACCCACTGCGACATTGGTAGAACTCAGTGCTGATTATCCTGAAGCTACTAATTCAATTAAGGCCCCTACAAATATTGTTCCGGTTAAATCGGAAATTAAGGTAAATGGAAATCAATTCTCAAGGGTATTGCCAGCCTATTCAATAGCTGTTTTAGTGCTAAAGATCAAGTAAGGGCTTTCGTGTAAATTGATATCATGTTGGCGCGTTGAGAAGCCCGATTTAATAATTTTCAATATCAAATTATGAAAATAGAAGTAAGGTCTAAAACGAAGTTCTTGTTGATAATAGGGTTAACCATGATGTTGGGCGTCCACTGTTTTGGCCAGAATCCGATCATAAGAAACGTCTTTTCTGCAGATCCTACAGCCAGAGTTTTTGGGGACAGTGTATATCTATATCCGTCACATGATATCCTTGCAACGCCGGGCCATGGAAAGGTCGGATGGTTTTGTATGGAGGATTACCATGTATATGCTTCGGCTAATCTAACGGATTGGGAAGATAAAGGCCTCGTGGTAAGTCAATATAATGTGCCCTGGGCAGATACTACAGCGTATAGCATGTGGGCGCCAGACTGCATATATAGGGACGGGAAATATTATTTTTATTTTCCCACAAAAGCAAAAGATTCGATCTATGGAAGAGGGTTTTCCATCGGTGTCGCCATATCGGATAAGCCATATGGTCCGTTTAAGCCCATGGAAACCCCGATAATCGGTGTGCATGGCATTGACCCGAATGTTTTTATAGATACAGATGGGCAAGCCTATTTATATTGGGCAGAAGGGGAAATTTATGTTGCAAAATTAAAGCACAATATGGTGGAATTAGCCTCCCCGCCTCAGGTTATAGCGAATCTTCCTAATAAAGGATTGAAAGAAGGACCTTATTTGTTCAAGCGTAACGAGACCTATTACCTGACCTATCCACATGTTGCAAATAAAACAGAAAGACTTGAATATGCCATCAGCAAGAACCCATTAGGACCATTTAAGGTGAGTGGCGTTATTATGGAAGCCTCTAAGCATTGTTGGACCAACCACCAGTCTTTTATCAACGATAAAGGGCAGTGGTATTTATTCTATCACAGTAATGACTATTCGCCTGATTTTGATAAGGCAAGATCGGTTAGGGTCGATAGCCTGTTTTTTAATAAGGATGGATCCATTAGAGAAGTAATACCAACCCTAAGAGGGGTCGGTATTACAGATGGGAAAAAGCAGATTCAGATAGACAGATATTCTGCTATGAGTGAACAAGGGGCCTCTATTTCCTTTTTGGATACGGCTGACAGGTTCAAGGGATGGAAAGTGACGCTGACAGGTGCTAAAGCCTGGGTTCAGTATAACGCAGTTGAGTTGGGGAAGACTAAATTAAAAACAATGAGCGCCCGGGTTAAATCAGCCGATGGCGGCCTTTTTCAAGTGCATCTAAACGGGATAAATGGCCCGGTCGTTGCTGAAATCAGGATTCCGGTTACGAAGCAGTGGAAAACAGTTGCGACAATAGTTGCGCACTTTGTCCCAGGTGTACATAATATTGTGGTGACCAGTTCAGGCAAGGCAGTTTGTGAGCTCGACTGGCTGCAGTTTAAGTAAGGAATGGATTAGGTGTCTTGTACCTGAAACAAAGTCTTGTTGTAAGTAGAGCGGCGGCTTGTTGTAAATTTTCGTTATGTAATCCTGGATTAAATTGGATAGATTAA
>DATJDF010000301.1:0-5723 GCA_035497555.1 Arachidicoccus sp.
AGAAGTGCGGAAAACCCGGGTTAATTTAGCTTCAATATGTACCACATTGCCTAATTTGATCGGGTTTTTGAAACTAATATTATCTACACTGGCGGTCATACAGGGCTTATTGCAATGCTTACCAGCGGCCATAGCGGCTCCGATATCCATCCAGTACATCAAACGGCCCCCCATAAGGTTGCCAAAGGTGTTTGTATCATTGGGCAGCACCAATTCATTCATAACTACTAAGGTATCAGCAGCTTTTTTAGCCTCCATTCTTATGATTTTATGGGCAAATATAGTATTTTGCAGGGGTCTTGGCGGCCTTATATACACTGAATTTTAAACAAAAACGGGGCAGATTGTCCACATTAGGCATAATTCCCTGCAAATTTGGTAATTTGCCGCTTTATTGAGGAAAATCCTATGGCGAATAAATTAAAGACATCCCAAAAGTCAGGGGCTTCCACCCAGCAGCTTAAAGCAGAGCAGGAGGTGAAGGTTTCTGTTGCTGAATTCGTAAAAGATGAAAGGACCTTTAAAATTCTGGGGGCCACATTTTTACTGATTGGCTTTTTTCTTTTTATCTCTTTTGCTTCCTATCTTTTTACATGGCAGGATGACCAGGATAAGGTCGTCGGTTTTGGTATTCGCATATTCAGTACAACAGATGTAAAAGTATCCAATCTATTCGGGGTACTAGGGGCTTATACGGCACATAACTTAATTTACAATGGCTTTGGATTGGCATCTTTTTTACTCTGCACCACCTTTTTTGTTTTAGGCGTTAATATGCTGTCAGGAAAAAAGATTTTCAGTTTAAGACGCAATTTGAAGTATGTCATCGCCGGACTACTGGTGCTCAGTGTCGCTTTTGCTTTTTTGAACCAGCAGTTGCTACACACCGGTTTTGCCTGGGGTGGTGCTGCCGGGGAATTAATTGATGACTGGCTGATTAAATGGATCGGCGCTTTGGGTACGGTTTGCATTCTGATTCTGGCGGTCACCTTTTATGTTATCTGGCGTTTTGACCCAACTTTTTCGTTGCATTGGTTTAAACGAAGGATAAAAGAGTTTAAGGCGACTGATTTGGATGAAGACGCTGATACGGACGAAAATGAAGCTGGAAACGAACAAAATAATGAAGCAGCTTTATTTGTCGACGGTGGGCTGAAAGGTGCAGAAAGTGGCAATAAGCTGAATAATAAAAAAAATAAGAATGTTTCTGTCATAGCACCACAAAACAACAGCGATGCGGATGAGGAGGCTGGCCTTGCAATGGGTATGTCACTCGCTGAAAAAGGCGTTGAAAAACAAGGCTCATCTGTTACGGCGCAAATGCCTTTGACGGTTAACGACCACTTTGCAAGCAAAGAACCGGATGCCAGCATTCCTTTGGAAACTGCTGCGCCAGCACAATCTGCAACCCCGTCCAGGTCAGGTTCCAATCGAAATGCCAGTATGGACCCGGAAAACCTTCAGCTGGAAATCAGTAAGGAAGTAGAAGAGGTCCCCTCAGAAATTATCGTCAATCCCAATGCACCTGAAGCAAAAGTAAAAGCGCAGGGCGATTATGAACCTACACTGGATCTGAGTCAATACAAATATCCAACCATTGATATGTTGGAAATGCACGGCACTGAAAAAACGGTGCACGATCCGGAAGAGTTGGAACAAAATAAAAATCAGATCATTTCAACGCTGAAAAATTATGATATTCATATTCAGCGTATTTCTGCAACAGTAGGGCCGACGGTAACTTTATATGAGATCGTACCTGCTCCTGGGGTGCGTATTTCCCGGATTAAGAATCTGGAAGATGATATTGCACTGAGCCTGGCAGCACTCGGTATCCGTATAATTGCACCGATACCGGGAAGGGGAACAATTGGTATTGAGGTGCCTAATATGAACAAGACCATTGTAAGTATGCGTGGTCTGATTGCCTCTGAAAAATTCCAGAATAACAAATTTTCATTACCTATCGCAATTGGTAAGAAGATCAATAATGAAAACTTTATCGTTGATCTGGCCAGTATGCCGCACCTTTTAATGGCAGGTGCCACCGGTCAGGGTAAATCCGTCGGAGTAAATGCCTTGTTAGTGTCCTTGTTGTATAAAAAGCATCCATCACAGCTTAAATTTGTGCTGGTGGATCCTAAAAAAGTGGAACTAAGTATTTACCGGACGATAGAACGCCATTTTCTGGCTAAACTGCCCGGTGAAGATGAAGCCATCGTAACGGATACCAAAAAGGTAGTCAATACCCTGAATGCACTCTGTATCGAAATGGATAACCGGTATGACCTGTTGAAAGAAGCTGGTTGCCGCAATATCCGTGAATACAATGAGAAATTTGTAAAACGCCATTTGAATCCCCAGAAAGGACATCAGTTTTTACCTTTTATTGTCCTTGTTATTGATGAATTTGCAGATCTGATTATGACGGCAGGCAAGGAAGTGGAAATGCCGATCGCGCGTCTGGCACAGTTGGCCAGAGCGGTTGGGATTCACCTGATTATTGCGACCCAGCGGCCATCCGTGAATATTATTACCGGTACAATTAAAGCCAACTTCCCGGCCAGAATCGCTTTTAAGGTTTCTTCGAAAATCGATAGCAGGACCATTCTGGATGCTGGTGGAGCAGAACAGCTCATCGGGAAAGGGGATATGCTCATCAGTTATAATGGTGAAATTACCAGGCTTCAATGTGCCTTTGTAGATACGCCGGAAGTAGACCGCATATGCGACTATATTGGCGACCAGCAAGGCTATCCGGAAGCATTCCTGCTACCCGAGTATGTTGATGAGAAAGAACTGGCAGCCAGTGGTGGTGGAGATTTATCAGACCGGGATCCGCTTTTTGATGACGCCGCGAAATTAATTGTTCAAAATCAGGTAGGTAGTACCTCGCTGATTCAACGCCGGATGAAACTTGGTTATAACCGTGCAGGCAGGCTGATGGATCAGCTGGAAATGGCGGGCGTTGTCGGCGCAAACCAGGGTAGTAAGGCCCGGGATGTATTGATTAAAACAGATGTGGAATTACAGGATCTTCTGAACCACATGCCCTAAGGAGAAAGGAAGGAAGGACGGGGAGAGAAAGTAGGTTTTTGCTACTTTCCTATACTATTATCCAACAAACGATAATTCATTCATTTATGTCAGCAGCTACGAAAGAAATAAAAAAAATTACCACGCACACACTTCAGAATATGAAGGCTGCGGGCGAAAAAATATCCATGCTTACGGCCTATGATTATTCCTTTGCCCGGATATTTGACCAGGCAGGTATGGAAATCATTTTGGTGGGAGACAGTGCAAGCAATGTTATGGCAGGCCATGAGACGACCCTTCCCATAACGCTTGATCAGATGATTTACCATGCGGCTTCCGTGGTCAGGGCAGTAGACAGGGCACTTGTGATTGTTGATCTGCCATTTGGAGCCTATCAATCCAATCCTGAGATTGCATTGGCATCAGCCATTCGGGTGATGAAAGAATCCGGAGCCCATGGTCTTAAACTCGAAGGCGGTATAGAAATCTGTGACAGCGTTCGCAAGATTGTTACTGCCGGGATTCCTGTTATGGGACATCTTGGGCTGACCCCACAGAGTATATATAAATTTGGGACCTATACGGTACGTGCAAAACTGGAGGATGAGGCTGAGAAGTTGAAATCGGATGCAAAGGCGCTGGAGGATGCAGGAGCCTTTGGGATGGTCCTGGAGAAAATACCGGCGGAACTTGCTTCGGTCGTATCTAAATCCCTTTCTATTCCAACGATTGGTATCGGAGCAGGTGGTCAGTGCGATGGTCAGGTCTTGGTCATGCATGATATGCTCGGAATTAACCAGGAATTTAACCCAAGATTTGTACGCAAATACCTGAATCTCCATGAACAGATTACCGGCGCAATAGGGCAATACATTGCTGACATTAAATCGGGCGGATTTCCAAATGAGCAGGAATCTTATTAATTTCATGGACTGATCTTTTGAATTTTTTATTATGGAAGTTGGTAAAAATAAAATATTACAGTCTGTCATTACCCTGGTTTTCTGGGCCTGCTTTCTAATGCTGCCATTTTTATTCTTTCCATTCGATCGGGATAGATCTGCTTTCCAGAGTAGTCGCTTTATTGAGCTTTATATCTTTTCTATTTTATATTTAGTGGCCTTCTATTATGTAAATTCCGGCATACTGATTCCGCAATTGCTGGGTAAGCGTAAACCTTTATTATATTTTCTGGTCATCCTGCTTTCTTTTTTGCTGTTTCTTACGATCTATTTTCTGATTTGGAATTATGCCGCAGAAACCCTGGCCTTTGTAAAAAAACATCCCAAACGACGTTATCCGGGTAAATGGTTTTACTTTTTCAGACTGGGGCCCATCCTTATGTTCCTGTTGGCCTTTACATTTAGCAGTGTATCCAAATTGGTCGCCCGCTGGTTTTATGCAGAGAAATTAAAAGAGGAGGTGTCTAAACAGCAATTGCAGACAGAGCTTTCGCTGCTCCGCTCACAGGTGAATCCGCATTTTCTGTTTAATACCCTCAACAGCATCTATGCCCTTACCGTCAGTAATGATGAAAAGGCAGCAGATGCCGTCATGAAGCTATCCGGCATCATGCGTTATACACTTGAAGAATCACAGAGTGAATACGTCCCTTTAAAAAATGAATTAAGCTTTATCAATAACTACCTTGAGCTGCAGCGCATTCGGTCCACTGATAAAGTTTCTATTCAATTTAAGGTGGAGGCGGCCAATCAGCATGTCAAAATTGCGCCACTTTTGCTCATTCCCTTTATTGAAAATGCTTTCAAGTTCGGGGTAAGTGCCCGCCAGCAGACACATATTGAGGTTACGATCCGTGTCCAGGATAATAAACTGTATTTCACTTGTATCAATGATATTCTACCCAAAGTAAATGTGCCAGAGGGCACCGGGACAGGTATTGTCAATGTCAGAAGAAGGTTGGATCTGTTATATAAAAAGAATTACCAACTGAGAATTGAAACTACAAACCAGCAATACCAGGTATTTCTGGAACTGGATGTGGTCAATCCGGTTTAAACATTTATTATGATTCATGCAATTGCAATTGATGATGAGCCATTGGCCTTACAGTTAATCCAGCAATATGCGGGTCGGGTGGACTGGCTTCAAATTGAGGCTATTTTCTCTGATCCGATGGAGGCAAAGGAATACTTGGATGCACATAATATCGATCTGTTGTTTTTAGATATCCAGATGCCGGATGTCAACGGGGTCAACTTTTACAGAGAACTCATCAACAAACCTGAGGTGATTTTTACAACGGCATACAGTCACTATGCAGTGGATGGGTTCAATCTGAATGCAGTTGATTACCTGGTTAAACCTTTTGAATTCAACCGTTTCCTACTGGGCGTAGAAAAAGCGCGTGAGTTGATCGGATTCAGACAGACAAAAGAGGCAGAAGAGGGTTTTTTACTTGTGAAATATAACTATCAGTGGCTGAAAATTGCCTATAAAGACATTGATTTTATTGAAGCCTTGGATGATTATATCAAAATCAATGTAAATCCCAAGCCTTACCTGGTGCATATGAGTATGAAAGTGGTCACCGATAAATTGCCTGCTGAGAAATTTATGCGCGTGCACAGATCCTATATCGTGGCCATTGAAAGAGTGACCAGCTGGAATAAAAATACCATTACCGTCGGCGATAAAACGATACCCGTTTCGATTACCTACCA
>DATJDF010000302.1:0-14119 GCA_035497555.1 Arachidicoccus sp.
CGGCTTTTGGTATTTATGGCCGCGATGTACAGGATATGGGGGATGAAAATATCCCGGACGATGTTAAAGAAAAACTGCTGGTTTTTGCCAGAGCAGGCCTTGCCGTTGCTATGATGCGGGGAAAGTCCTATTTGGCGATTGGTTCCGTTTGTATGGGTATTGCCGGTTCCATGGTCAGTCCTGGGTTTTTTCAGAAATATTTAGGGATGCGATCTGAATTTGTCGATTCTTCAGAACTGATTCGTCGGATTGAAAAGAAAATATATGATGAAAATGAATTTGAAGTCGCAAAGTCATGGGTAAAGCAAAACTGCAAAGAAGGGGAAGATTATAACCGGGAAGAAAAGAAATTCACCCGAGAACACAAGAACAAGGATTGGGATTACGTAATAAAAATGACGATGATCATCAGGGATCTAATGGTGGGCAATAGCCATTTAAAATCCATAGGACATGGGGAAGAAGCAGAGGGGCATAATGCACTCGTTGCGGGCTTTCAGGGACAAAGGCAGTGGACTGATTTTTTGCCAAATGGTGATTTTGCAGAAGCAATTTTAAATTCGTCTTTTGACTGGAAGGGCATCAGGGCGCCCTATATGGTAGCGACCGAGAATGATAGCCTGAACGGCGTTAGTATGTTACTCGGTAATTTAATCACCCACTCTGCACAGATATTTGCAGATGTCAGAACTTATTGGAGCCCTGCCAGTGTACAACGCGTTTCTGGTTGGTTGCCAACTGGAGCGTCGGCTGGGGGTTTTATTCATTTGATTAACTCAGGTTCAGCTACACTTGATGGCAGTGGCAGGCAAACGGAGAATGGCCTGCCGGTAATGAAACCTCATTGGCAGATATCAGAAGCGGAGAAAGATGCATGCCTTGAGGCCACTACATGGTACCCTGCAAATAATGACTATTTTAGAGGTGGAGGTTATTCCTCCAAGTTTGTCACAAAGGGCGGTATGCGCGTTACGATGTGTCGGTTAAATCTGGTGGACGGTCTGGGACCGGTGCTGCAGATTGCTGAAGGCATAACGATTGAACTACCCGAAGAAGTGCATGAAATACTTGATCAAAGAACGGATAAGACCTGGCCTACGACCTGGTTTGTGCCAAGACTCACAGGAACAGGCGCTTTTAAGGATGTTTACAGTGTTATGTCTGCCTGGGGCGCCAATCATGGTGCCATCAGCAGCGGACATATTGGCCAAGAACTCATGGCCCTAGCTGCACTTTTGAGAATACCAGTGTGTATGCATAATATAGAGGAAGATAAAATAATGCGCCCGTCGGTATGGAACAGCTTTGGTAATGATAAAGAAGGAGCAGATTATCGCGCCTGTCATCATTTTGGACCTCTATATAAATAATCCCAAAATTGCCAATTATGAACAGGATCTTTCATCAGGGACTTTTTACCGGTAAAAATGGGAGAAATTATTTACGCCCATTTATACTGATAACCGTTTTGTTTTTACTTTGGGGGTTTGCTCATGGTCTATTGGACGTATTAGATAAACATTTCCAGGATACTTTACATGTCAGTAAAGCGGAGTCAGGCTTTGTCCAATTCTCGCTGTATATCGGTTATCTGGTAATGGCTTATCCTGCAGGTATTTTTATGAAAAAACATGGCTATAAAAAAGGGATCATTCTGGGTCTTGCCCTATTTGCCATCGGTGCTTTTCTGTTTTATCCTGCTGCTAAACTGGCCGCCTTTATTCCTTTTTTATTAGCACTATTTGTACTTGCCTGTGGATTGGCATGCCTGGAAACGGCTGCCAATCCGTTTACAACCGTCATGGGGCCCTCTTCCGGGGCGGCCAGAAGAATCAATATTGCCCAGTCTTTTAACGGACTTGGATGGATACTCGGGCCGTTAATGGGCGGGTTACTCATTTTTGGTGCGGAGAAAAAAGGCAATGCAGGTACTTTTGATTCGTTGATACCGCCTTATATGATGGTGGGAACGATTGTATTGGTACTCATGCTTATATTTATTTTTACAAAATTACCTGTAATCAAAGAAGAAAATGAGGCGGATGAGTTGCAGATTGCAGAAAATGCCCCAACCAGCGCCTTGTTAAAACATCCTCTATTTGTCCTGGCGGTAGTTGCCCAGTTTTTATACGTTGCAGCGCAAACCGGCGTAAACTCCTTTTTTATTAATTATACCACAGAAGCCATTGATGGCCTACAACGAAGTATCGGCGCCATGATGAAACATCTGGGGCTTTTTGGCGAAGTATTTATGCCAAAAAATGCAGAACAGGCGGCCTCTCTGATCCTGGCATTGGGAGGCATGGGTTCCTTTTGGATCGGGCGGTTGCTCGGTGCCTACCTGATGAAATTTATTTCCCCAAGAAAGCTGCTAGCGATCTATGGATTGATCAACACCTTATTGTTAACGCTGGTGGTGATGCATCTGGGATGGATCAGTGTGATCGCCCTGTTCTCCACCTATTTCTTTATGTCTATTATGTTTCCAACCATTTTTGCCATTGGACTCAGAGGATTGGGGCCTTTGACAAAGAAAGCAGCATCCTTTTTAGTAATGGCAGTGGCTGGCGGTGCTTTCTGTCCACCGATTATGGGGGCGATTGGGGATCATTTAGGAATGTCTGCTGCCTTTATCATTCCCTTAGTCTGTTTTCTGTTTATTGGCATTTTTGGCATCCTGACCAGGACCAGATTCAAAGATCAGTTTAAAGAAGGCGGCGAAGGATTGACCATACAAAGTCACGGCTAAATAGAGCGAGCAATGATAAACTCAATAAAAACATATTGTTTAGGAATAGATTTCGGGACGGATTCAGTTCGTTGCCTGCTTATTAATGCGTTAGATGGCTTTGAGGTGGCAGCGTCTGTTTATGATTATCCCAGATGGAAGGAGGGATTGTATTGTAATGCCGGTGATGCAAGATTCAGGCAACATCCCATGGATTATATCCAGAGTCTGGAAGCTGTTGTAAAAGATGTATTGGACAAGGTGGATCCAGCTATACGCAGCCAGATTTGCTCCCTGTCAATGGACACAACCGGTTCGTCACCGGCACCCGTTGACCGCAACGGAACACCCCTGGCGCTTCTGCCAGCATTTAAAGATGATCCTGATGCAATGTTTTATTTATGGAAAGACCATACAGCCATCAGGGAAGCAATTGAGATAAATAGCTTTGTGGACAGTGAGCAACTACCCTATCTTGATTACGTTGGCGGCTATTATTCCCCGGAATGGTTCTGGAGTAAATTGCTCCATTTGTTACGTAAAGAATCTAAGGTTGCTAAAGCCTGCTACAGTTGGGTGGAGCACGCAGATTGGATGCCCTTTTTATTAACAGGCGGGCGCGACGTCCACCAATTGAAAAGAGGCATATGCGCTGCGGGGCATAAAGCACTTTGGTCAGCAAAATGGAACGGATTCCCACCAGACAGCTTTTGGAAGGGCATTGATCCATTGCTAAGTGGTTTTGCTGACCGGATAAGTAAGGATGTTTATACCAGTGACCAGCCTGCCGGAACTTTGTCAGAGCAATGGGCCACAAGGCTTGGCTTATCTACCGATGTCAAGGTCGGTATAGGCGCATTGGATGCACATATGGGTGCGGTGGGTGGACAGATAGAACCGTATTACCTGAGTAAAGTAATGGGAACCTCCACTTGCGATATGCTGGTTGCCCCCTCTGTTGAAATTGGAGATAAATTAGTTCATGGTATCTGTGGTCAGGTGCCTGATTCGATTATACCCGGCATGATCGGTATGGAAGCAGGTCAATCCGCCTTTGGTGATGTATATGCCTGGTTCAGGGACTTCCTGCTTGAACCATTGCGATTAGCCGGACTGGACACCAGATCAGTCGAGGATATTAAAAACACATTATTGCCGAGGTTGAATGAACAAGCCATCGGCATATCCACAGAAGAGTGGAACGGTTTACCTATTAGTCTCGATTGGTTTAATGGTAGGCGTAGCCCGGATGTGAATCCATTATTAAAGGCTGCAACTATGGGAATGCATCTGGGAACAAGTACCGTGCATATTTTTGCCTCTTTGGTAGAGGCCACTTGCTTTGGCAGCAAAGCCATCGTGGAAAGATTTCTGAAAATGAATATACCTGTTAAAGGAGTTATAGGCGTGGGCGGTATATCCCATAAATCCGACTTTGTTATGCAGACCCTGGCCAATGTATTAGGCAGGCCTATAAAAATAAGTGGCTCACATCAAAGTGGTGCTTTGGGAGCTGCCATGTTCGGTGCCACCCTCAGTGGGATATACCCTGATGTTTCAAGTGCCATGATGAAAATGGGGAAAGGATTTGTCAGGGTATATGAACCTGATCCAGCTATGACTACATTACATAACCAGCGCTACATTCAATATCAATCTTTAGGAAACTATATACAATCAGGTAGTGCGCAGTAATATATTTTAATCAATAAATAGCCATGGAAAATGGACTAAGTGTTTAAAATTCATTTGCTTAAACGTTTAAATTACTGAGAAATCAGAAGCGTAGACGGATCATTTAGCGGGGGACTAAAAATTGGCGCTGAAAGTAAGATAGAGATGATGCTCGTCAGTCCACGGGACTTTCAGGGCACTGGGCTGGTAAACTGCTGCCGGTCAGCATATCACCATTGAAAGAGAAGTATTGCTCCAATTGCATTTAAAACTATGTTTTTTAAGAAAATAGTACTATAAAAGTATGCCATTCGCATACGCTCAATTAGCCTAAAATCAAACCAATTATGTGATGCAATCTATTTTTTCAATTATTAATGGAATCAAGATGAAACAAAAAAAATGTTCATGGGAATCTGCGCACGGGGTGCGTGTAAATGCCCCTAACAGGGCAGCTATATTGGCGTTCGTGTTTTTGTGCCTGCTTGCCGGCATGGGGACGCTGCTGGCGGCTCCGCCGCCAAAAGGCAATGGAGATACAACGGCCTCCAACGGCAGGAATACTCCGGCGAAACGGGGTATGAGCAGTAAATTTAAAGCTGCATATCCATCTGATTCAACCGTACGACCAGGATTTAATGTAAGTGGTGGCATCAGGGACGAAAAATCGGCACCGATCGCCGGGGCAGCTATTACTGTTTTAGGCCAGACCATCGGCGCGGTGGCGGACAATAATGGCCATTTTGAATTAGCGGTTCCAGCTGGGGATGTTGTTTTACTTATTTCCGCGGTGGGTTATAAAAAAGACACGATTGCTCTGGAGGGGAGACACCATATAGATATCATGCTCCAAGCCATTAATGGAGATCTGGATCAAATTGTTGTGACCGGTTATATGAAGCAGAAAAAAGCAGATCTAACAGGCGCGATTTCTGTTGTATCGGCAAAGGAGTTGAACAAAAATCACGGGGTAACCAATATAATGCAGGCATTACAAGGTGTCGTACCGGGCTTGCACATTACTACAGATGGCAGCCCGGCTGGAAATACATCTATTCAGATAAGAGGGCTTACCTCGATCAATGGAGCTTCTCCTTTAATTGTTATTGATGGTGTCCCCAGCGGTAATATGAATCTCAGGGATATCAATCCTAATAATATTGCCTCGATGCAGATCCTCAAGGATGCGGCTTCGGCTAGTATTTATGGTGCTCAGGGTGGTGCGGGCGTCATATTGATAGAAACAAAACAGGGCGAAAAAGGGAAGGCTAAAATAAGCTATAACGGCTCCTTCGGATTTTCTCAGTTTGCGAATAAAGTCAAGATGATGAATACCCAGCAGTATGGGGAAGCATTATGGCAAGCTGCAGTAAATGATGGACATGATCCTAATAATTCGACCCAAATCTATACTTATGACTGGCACAAAGACGATAAGGGTATCCCGGTACTTGATAAAGTTACACCTATCAAGTACCTGAATGCAGATTCCACGATGGTATCCGCCAATACGAACTGGTTAGATGCAATCTCCAGACTGGGATTGCAAAATGATCACCAGGTCACTGTATCTGGCGGTGGAGAGAACTCCAGGACACTTTTCTCCATGAACTATCTTGAAAACCAGGGCACCCAGATTTACACGGGCTACAAGCGGTTTACTGCAAGATTAAATTCGAGTTATAACCTGCTGAATAATCATCTAACGATAGGAGAAAACATGGAAGCCTCCCACATGATTATCAATGATCAGAACGGGATGCATGATGCACTCGTAGAACCTCCGATTATACCGGTACACACGACCGATGGAGGCTGGGGTGGATCAGCGGTTAATCTCGGAATGGATGATTACTGGAATTCCGTCAGAGGACTGACCTTAAACAAAGACAACAATAATAAGTATAACAAGCTCTATGGGAATATTTACGCTAATGTAAATTTCATGAAGCATTTTAATTACAGATCTCAGGTCGGATTGATTTATACACAGGGGTACCACCGGACCATTCAATTCACTTTTCATGAAGGTGGTGGCAAATTTCAACCCATCAATAATGTTGATCAGTGGTATTGGCAGGAATCTACCCTTAGCTTCTCCAACACCTTGGATTACCAGTTAAATGTGGGTAAACACAACCTGGATGTTTTGGTAGGTACTGAGGCAACAAAATATCAGACCGAGAATATGACGGGCAACCGCCAGGGTCTTGCCTTTGAAAACTATGATTATGCCTATCTCGGTACGGCTAGCGGCAATATGTCTGTTATGGGCGGTGGAGACAAGTATAATTTCCTTTCTTATTTTGGTAAGTTTAATTATTCTTATGATTCCCGGTATCTACTGTCCGCAACCTTGCGTGATGACGGTTCCTCTAAATTCGGGGCCAATCATCAATACGGGTTGTTTCCTGCTTTTTCAGCTGGTTGGCGCATTAGTCAGGAGAAGTTTATGCAATCCGTAAAATTTATTTCTGATCTGAAGCTACGCGGCAGCTGGGGCATGAATGGCAACACTTCCATTATTTCTTCTAATGCTTCCAAGACCTATTTTGTAGCTGATTATAACGGAACCTCCTACGGGATAGGCGGCTTGGAGACAGGTAGTTTGCCTTCCGGATTTCGTAAAAGTCAGACTGGCAATCCTGATTTAAAATGGGAATCAGACCGGCAAACAGATATAGGACTGGATTTTGGCCTGTTCAGTCAACGGTTATCAGGTTCCTTCGACTATTACCATCGTTTCACTGATGGCATGTTATATAATCCACCCTATCCGGGTGTGTTGGGTGAAGGGGCAAATAAATGGTACAATGGCGCCAGTATGGTAGATAAGGGCTTTGAGGTTCAGCTAAGCTATAATAGTAACCCGGGCAGGGCTTTCAAATATAGTATTACAGGAAATATCAGCCACAACCGAAATGAGATTGTCAGTGTGCCCAATACGGTGCTTTTTACTTATGGTGGCAGTGCCTTGAAAGGAGATAATATTATTGGTCATCCTTTTCATTCTTATTACGGGTTTGTTACGGATGGCTTATTTACCACCCAGGAAGAAGTAGACAAGGCAGCTGACCAGACGGGTAAAGGTATTGGTCGTATCCATTACAAAGATCTTTCCGGCCCTGACGGGAAACCTGATGGTAAAATTGATTACGATTATGACCAGACCTGGATTGGAAGTTCGGATCCAAAAGTAGAATTCGGTCTTGGCTTCAATGCGAGCTATAGGAATTTTGATTTTTCCATGTTCTGGCAGGGCATTGCAGGAAGTACGGTATACAACGGCTGGAAATCTTATAGTGATTTCTGGAATGTCTGGGTTCAAAGTGGGTTTAATCATCCTTCCAGAATCCTGGGAGCCTGGACGCCCAATAATCCGACTTCTACCATTCCTGCGCTTTCCGTTGCCAACGCCAATGATGAGTTAAGGACTTCTACCTATTTTATGGAATCCGGTGATTATCTTAAATTAAGAAATATCCAGTTAGGGTATACATTGCCATTGAACATAAGCTCCTCTATCGGCATGGAGAAGCTTCACATATTCATAGTAGCACTCAATCTGATCAGTATTAAAAAAAGCTGGGGTGACAATGCATTTACGGGACCTGATCCGGAGAATTATACCGGTAGTTCCTATAGCAATCCTTATGTCATTCCCCGAACCTTTAAAATAGGATTAGATGTTTCCTTCTAAATGGTGGAGTCTATAATATCAAGAATTGTATTTATTCAATTGAATTAAAATTATGAATTATGAAAAAGCATAATACAGGTAATGTTCTTTTGCAGCTCATTTTGTTGTTATCATTTTATGGATGTCAGAAATTCCTGGATATAAAGCAACAAGGTGCTGTAACGCCACAGGATGTAGAGACGCCCGAAAATGTGGATGGACTTGTAATCGCAGCATACGCATGGCTTCCACATGAAGGCATTATTAATCAGAAAATGAGCCCCTGGCTTGCAGATATAAAATCGGACGATTCGTATAAAGGCGGTGGCGGCCTGTCAGATCAGACGCCCTGGTATCAAATGGAAGTATTCTCCCTTGTAACACCTAATGTAGGTAATAATGACGGTATGTGGTTTGGCAATTATGAGGGTGTTTCCCGTTGTAATTATGCTCTTAATGCGTTGAGTAAGCTGGATGAAAGTACTTATCCTGTTAAAAAAACACGGATTGCCGAAATGCGTTTTTTACGGGGATATATGTTTATGCAACTAAAAAAATGGTATAGATGGATCCCTTATTATGATGAAAACGTAAGCGTGGATTCAATTCCAAAGATTCCTAATCATCCTGATACGGCAAAAAATGATCTTTATATATGGGAAAAGATCTACCAGGATTTTGCAGCGGCTGCACCTGATCTCCCGGAAACTCAAACCGAGCCTGGACGACCGACAAAATACGCAGCACTTGGGGAGATGGCTAATGTTTTAATGTGGATGGCCTATGAAGAGGATGCCAACAACCAGGTCATCAATATCAATAAAACTAGACTAACGGCCGCGCTCGGGATTCTCAACCAGATTATTGAATCGGGAAGATATCATTTGAATGGCGATTTTGGAGACAATTTTGAATATACAATGGATAATCTTTCCCCTGAATCCATCTGGGAATGGCAATATACGCATGATGACGGCACGCCAAATGGCAATCTGAATGGCGGCACACCATTAAACGCACCTTGGTGGCCACCCTATTTCAGTTGTTGCGATTTTCACAAACCATCTTATAATATGGTCAATGCTTTTAAGGTGGACAAGGATGGGATCCCTATGTTCGACACCTTTAATGACGGCGATATAACGAATAAAAATAAGTATTTTGCAGAGAATAGCTGGGATCCGAGAATCGGCCATACAGTGGCTATCCCTGGCCTTCCCTGGAAATACCAGAAAGACCTTTTATTTGACAGCAGTGGTTCCAGAGATCCTGTTATTTATGGCTATTTTAGTTCCTTAAAAGAAAATGTTGAAGCAAATAGTCCCGTTTTAGTAAATTTATTCTGGATGTGGAATTCCAAAAATGAAACCGCTATCCGTTATGACCGGATTTTATTATTAAAGGCAGAAGCCTTAATACAACTGGGCAGGGAAGCAGAAGCTTTGCCGATTATTAATCAGATTAGAGCACGCGCTGCATCCAGCACCGCAAGGCTTAAGTTCGCCAATGGCTCACCTACGCTGCCTTATAAAATAGCACCTTACAAAGATGGGATTAATTGTCACTGGACCCATGATTTTGCCTGGAAAGCCCTTATCTGGGAGAACCGCTTAGAATTTGCCATGGAGGGCGAGCGTTGGTACGATATTGTTCGCTGGGGCATCGCAGATAGTATTATGAATAGCTATTTTGCAAAGGAATTACCCAGAGCCCGCGGTTGGCTGAAGGATGGAAAATTCAAGAAGGGCCGGGACGAATATATGCCCATTCCACAGCCACAGATAAACTATTCCTATGGGCTTTATAAACAGAATGTAGGGTACTGATAATTTTAGCGCCCAATCATCATCATAGTGAAGGCTGATGATTGGGCATTAATGCGCTTGAAGGGTGTTATATTTAATTGGACAAAAATGTGAATATATGAAAAAGATGAGCAGCCTGGTTATACTACTTTTCTGTTTTACCCTTGCTACATTTGGTCAGCAGGCTAAAAATGAAATTGCTCCTTTTAAAATCAGGCTGGTGGATGGTACTGGGTTTACAGTTAAACAACTTGTTAAAAACAAGCCGACAATCTTAATTTATTTTTTGCCCGACTGTGCGGAGTGTAAAGCGTTTACAGCGGCGCTCTGTCAGCGTCTGAAGGCTTTGCAATCCCAGCAGATAATCATGGTCACCTACGAAGATATAAAATCAGTAATTGACTTTGACAGGCAGTTCCAGCTATCGAAGCACAAAAATATTAAAATCGGTTCTGAAGGATATACATTTATTGTTCAGAAATATTATGGTATCAGCCATTTTCCATTTGTGGTAAAATATGGCAAAAATGGGAAACTGGTCAAAATCCTGTCCTCGGATTTGTCTCCCAAAGAAAAAGCGGCTCAATTATAAAAGGATGGGTGCGGAATAATGAACTGCTTATAAGACCTCTTAATAGATTCTGGAAACTTTAAAAACAGTTTTACGATGGACATACAAAACAAAAGAAGGCACTTTATTAAGCAAATAGCGCTTGGAGGGTTAGGAACAGCTATTTTGCCATTGACTGTTCAAGCTCAGGAAAAGAAGTTGCCGGAATTACCGGATTCAAGAATAGAATCTTCGAACCGTAGAGAAGGTGTTCTTAAAACTTTCATTGACAAAACCTTAGATCATGTTGCCTTTCCAATAGGCGGCTTAGGTGCAGGTATGTTTTGTTTGGAAGGCACTGGAGCTATATCACATGTAAGTGTACGTAATCACCCCGAAATGTATAACGAGCCGGGTATTTTTGCTGCGATCAGCATAAAGAAAGAAGCCTCAAAAGAGCAGCCTGTTGCAAGAATACTTGAAGGGCCGGTTCCTGACTGGAAAATTTTTGGACCCCGGGAGTCAGGGCTTGGCGATGTAGGAAAAGTATATGGATTGCCCCGTTTTAAAGACGTGAAATTTGAAAGTTCATTCCCATATTCAACGGTTTATTTAAAGGAAGAGGCACTTCCTATAGAAGTTCAGATAGACGGGTGGAGTCCTTTTATACCAACCGATCAGGATAATTCAGGGCTTCCGGCAGGGAGTTTAATTTATAGCATAAAAAATACAGGCAAACACAAAGTTGAAGCCGTATTTTCTTTTAACAGTAAAAATTTTATGGCTACTGACCCTGAGGCGGTAAACAGTATACTACCTTTAAAAGGCGGCTTTATTCTCCACCAGGGCAGGACAGAGAAAAAAGACTACTTACAAAGTGATTTTGCCATCTTCACAGAAGCGCCTGAAGTTAAAATAGACCACTGTTGGTTTCGGGGTAATTGGTGGGACCCATTGAGTATAACCTGGAATACGATAAACAGCGGTTCCTTCAGGGTCCATGATCCTGTTGAAAAAGATGCTCCGGGAGCATCCTTATATGTGCCGTTTGTGCTTGAACCCGGTAAACAAAAGGTGATTCGGATCAGTCTTGCCTGGTACTGTCCAAACACAAACTTGTGGATGGGAGACCCTGATCCTGATCAAGGCGACCAGGACTGTTTTTCATCTGTTTCTGATGGCGTCCATACCGGGAAAGTAAACAGCAGTAAATATTATAAGCCCTGGTATGCAGGCCGTTTTGAAAATATACAGGGCGTGGTTAGATACTGGCGCGCTGAATATGAAAGCCTTTTCGCTAAAACAAGGACTTTTAATCAGGCATTATTTGCCTCGACATTGCCTGACGAAGTCATGGAAGCTGTAAGTGCAAATTTGTCGATCCTGAAATCTCCGACAATTTTAAGGCAATACGATGGCAGGCTTTGGTGCTGGGAAGGAAGCGGTGATGATTTTGGAAGTTGTCATGGCTCCTGTACCCATGTATGGAATTATGCGCAGGCAACTGCACATCTTTTTCCGGCCCTGGAAAGGACTTTGAGAAATACGGAGTTCTGTGAAAATCAAAATAAGGAAGGGCATCAGACTTTTAGGGCGAACCTGCCCATCAGTCCGACCAAACATGATTTTCATGCAGCAGCAGACGGACAACTAGGAGGCATCATGAAAGTCTATCGCGACTGGCGTATATGCGGCGATACTTCATGGTTGGAAAAGATCTTCCCAAAGGTAAAAATCAGTATGGATTTTTGTATTGGGAATTGGGATCCAAAACACAAGGGAATTATAGAAGAGCCGCACCACAATACGTATGATATAGAATTTTGGGGTCCGGATGGGATGTGTACCAGTTTTTACTTAGGAGCACTCTCTGCGTTTATTAAAATGAGCATTTTTTTGAAATCAGATGTTAAACTTTACGAGGACTTGTTTAAGAAAGGAAAGACTTTTCTTGAAACGCAACTTTTCAACAAAGCATACTTTGTACAACAGATAGAATTCAAAGGCCTGAAGGCGGCGGACCCGACCAAGGTGCAGTCCTTTGGTGGTGCTTATTCACCCGAAGCCATTGAGTTATTGCAAAAAGAGGGCCCTAAATATCAATATGGTGAGGGCTGTCTGAGTGATGGTATATTAGGCGCCTGGATAGGTAAAATGTGCGGTCTGGGAGATTTTATTGACCCGGAGAAAGTAAGCAGTCATCTGCTTTCTGTACATCGTTATAATTTAAAGGATAACCTTTGGCAGCATGCGAATCCGCAAAGGCCCGGCTTTGCGCTTGATGCAGATGGGGGCTTGTTGCTTTGCACCTGGCCTCATGGCGGAAAATTATCTCTACCATTTGTTTATAGTAACGAAGTTTGGACAGGTATTGAGTACCAGGTAGCTTCACATCTGATGTTGATGGGTAAAGTAACGGAAGGACTGGATATTGTTCGCGCATGCAGGGGACGCTATGATGGCCGGATCCGCAATCCCTATAACGAATATGAATGTGGGCATTTTTACGCACGTGCCCTGGCCAGCTATGGCCTACTCCAGGGACTGACAGGCTTACAATATGACAGTGTGGACCAGCACTTAAAGATAGATTCTCAGATAGGAGATTTTGTATGTTTTCTTTCTACCGCTACAGGTTTTGGTACAGTGACGCTTCGTAAAGATGTACCGACCGTCAAAGTTGTTTATGGACAGATCCCCGTTAAATCATTCACTGTGAACGGTAGAGCTATCGAAAATCAGAAGAAAGGTTGAGATTCAAATAGCAAACTGACGTTAACCGTTTAAAATAAAACAGGAGGCATACTGATTAACGCAGTGGCCTCCTGTTCAACTGAATTTGCATTATTCTAATGCCCCAATTTTCTATTATTCAGTATTAATTATCTTTCAATAATACTCCGATATGCATTTAAGCTTGGATTCGGCGACTGCGGTGGCGAGGACATTATTGATTTACTCAAAGACTGGAAACTACCCTTCAATATTATATTCCTTCAGTTTGCGGTAGAGTGTTCTTTCGCTGATGCCGAGATCGTAAGCGGCATCCTTTCTTTTGCCGCGGTGTTTTTTGAGTGCTTTTACGATTAATTCCTTCTCTTTATCCATTATATTCAGTGTTTCTTCCACTTCTTCATGGGTATGGATTGTTTCTCCCTGATGGCCCGAAGAAAGGATTACTGGATGATTCCGGTCATTTTCCTGGATCGTGGCCGGTAGATTGGGGTTCGCAAAATAAGGTTGTATTGCCTGGTGAGATTCCTCATGCTGGTCGATAGACTGAAGTAGTTTTTCTTTGGTAAAATCGTTCAGGGTATTGGCAATAGAAGGATTTTTCAACAGTTCAGAGAACATTTTTTTAAGTTCGTTGACGTCCTTTTTCATGTCGAAGAAAAGTTTATATAAAATCTCCCTTTCGTTCATGAACTCGCTGGTATTTCCATGGGCCTGCGGTGAAAGCATGGGTAAGCGGTTATTATGAAACTCAGGTAGAAATTGCTGCATTTCCTGGGCATCAATCGTATTGGATTTACTAAGGACGGATATTTGTTCGGCAATATTTTTTAATTCCCGGACATTACCCGGCCAGGGATAATTTACCAGTAATTGCATGGCCTGCGTATCCAATTGCAAAGGCGGCTTGCGGTATTTTTCTGAGAAGTCTGCCACGAATTTGCGAAATA
>DATJDF010000303.1:0-3682 GCA_035497555.1 Arachidicoccus sp.
CTTAAAAGAATCTGTGACACCCCAGCAATATGCGCAAAAACTGAAAGTTGATAATATAAAGCCAAGTGAGCTTTACCACGGGATGGTAGCGCCAATAAGAAATTTTTCTGCTAAGGGTTTTCTTTGGTATCAGGGAGAATCCAATTTAGGGGATATCGATCATTATGATAAGATGATGGCAGCAATGGTTGCTCGCTGGCGCAAGGACTGGGGAGATACCCATAACGCAATGCCATTTTATTATGTTCAGATTGCACCTTTTACTTATGGTGGGAAAAACGAAATAACCTACCCGCTTTTTGTAGAAAATCAGGTAAAGGCCTTAACCCTGATCCCTAATAGCGGCATGGCTGCGACGACAGATATTGGGGAAGAAATGTGTATTCATCCCCGGGAAAAAGTGAAGGTTGGGCAACGTCTAGCTGCCTTGGCGCTGAGTCAGACCTATGGAAAATCTGGCGCAGAAGCGAAAGCACCACAATTATTGTCTTATGAAATAGCTAAGAATGGAAAAATAGAAATTAAGTTGAGTAATGTCGATGATGGATTAATCCCCTGGTATCAGGAGCCGATTACCGGTTTTGAAATTGCTGGGGCGGATAAGAAGTTTTATCCGGCAAAGGCATCTATCTCTTATGACCATCCTGATATGGTATCTGTTTGGAGTGATGAGGTAAAAGATCCTGTTGCTGTTCGGTACGCCTTTAGAAACTTTATTAAAGCAAACCTTTCCAATATGTACGGGATCCCGGTGGTTCCCTTTAGGACAGATGATTGGAATGATGTGAAATGAGGCCGTCTTTCGAGGTTACAACGAAAAGATTTACCTGCTTCATACGCCTTTACAAGGGGCGTTAGGATCAATTGCATGTCGCATTGGGAGAGAAAGTCCATTCTCCTGCCTACCAAGGCAAAGACTAAATGTAGCAATAGATTTAGAATAATGAAACATTTATTACATTCGTTTCGTCAAACCTAATATTAGCTGCTATTTAAAGCGACACTTCACTTCATTAAAAATCTGATCTTGACACGATGGTCGGAATTATAGTTGAATTAATCATTTCATGGCTTTTACTTTGGTCTATTAGCAAAAAGAATCTTTCTGTTTTAGGATTCAGACCGACAAAAAGCAGAGTGACCAATTTGGGCGTTGGGCTTTTAATTGCAGCCTTGTGTTGTACTATATACCAGATAATGACAACAGCATTTTTAAATAATGGCTGGATATTAAACAAACATGTGACTGTAAAAGCAATTTTGGAAAGTTCAAGGTGGAATTTAGTGTCTGTTTTGTATGAAGAACTGATTTTTAGAGGCGCTTTGCTCTATATCGCAATAAAAAAATTAGGTATTACAAAAGCATGTATTCTTTCGGCAGTTTGCTTTGGTATCTATCATTGGTTTACTTTTAACGTATTTGGACATCCATTTATGATGGGTATTACTTTTTTAATGACCGCGATTGTTGGATTTTCGTGGGGCCTTGCATTTGCAAAAACGAGCTCCCTTTATTTACCAATCGGTTTGCATTTAGGATGGAATTTGTTTTGTACGGTTATATTTTCCAACGGCTCATCAGGACAAGCAATTTTCGTAAGAATGAATGAAAATCAATTACAAGGCCTATTATCATGGTTGGTTTTCTTATATCAGGTGTTTGCCTTACCGCTTCTCACTTTTTGGTATCTGGACCGACTTTCGAAAAAACAAAAACTACCTGTTGCCAGAGAACAACAACGGCTGACAGGGGCTTTGTGATAGTGGGGCCGAAGTGCAAAATTCAATATTTGGAATTCTAATCAACATTTGATCAAAACCGAAAATTTGTGCCTTGAATTCCCCACCATCTCAAAGCCCCAAACTGTTTGCCGCAATTTAAACAGACCATGGAAGGTATTTTTGACTATGGTTTATGCAGAGCCCCCTAGCCAACCGGTTTTGCGCACAATTCGCTGTTTTTATCCATAAATATCAAGAGGATCCCTACTTTGGGTCACTTATCGAAAATCATTTTTTGCTTTTTTTAAGTCTGCCCAGTCGGTATCCTGACTTTCGATCTTACAATTTTAATTGTGTGTGGACCATTGGGTTTCACTTTAAGGAACAATTACAGTTGATGACCGCTAAATTTGGGATGCCTGTTGGAATGGTTCTGGGATCACCGATGAAGGCACTGGTAGATTACCATGTGATACATTAAAGATTTAAGTGCCCCACCTCGGGATTTAAGTGCCCCACCTCATGATTTAAGTGCCCCACCTCATGATTTAAGTACACCACCTCCGGGTTTAAGTACCCTATTAAGTCCCTGATTCAGCAACCCATTTTATGATAGCCCTATTCACGAAACTTAACCATTTCTTCCTGTAACCCTCACCGATTAAAAGCGCCTGCAGTATTATGGAATACGATGATATATGAAGACCCTTTTATCTTAGTACTCTATTTACCACTCCATTTATGATAACCCTATTTCCCGAAAGCCTTACAGGTAAAAGCGCTTATTAATAACAAAACAATTTTGAGCTTAGTACACCAGCTGTGAGACTTAGTACACCAGCTATGAGGCTTAGTGCACCAGCTGTGAGGCTTAGTGCACCAGCTAAGGATCTTAATAAGTGGCTCTTTCGCCATGCCGTTTATGCATATAAGATTATAACCAAACTACTTGGAAAACGCCCGAATTTGAAATTCTTCTATTATGTGTATATTATAATTTGTTTTTCCGGTAATATGATGTATTTTAGGACGTTAGGATTTTGCCGGAGCAGGATTAAACACAATGCGGCTTCAATGAGGATTCAATTTTTAAATGATCGTATTTGGTATGCATAACAGTTATTTTCAATTTAAAAGTAAAAAAGAATGATGAATTTGCGTAAGAAGTCTACACTGCTTGCAGTATTAGTAATGACAGGTGTTGCGCTATCTGCACAGGAGTGGAAACCGGTAGAAGGTAAAATTATGACCAAGTGGGCCTCGAAAGTCAACCCGGCAAAACCATTACGGCAGTACCCCAGGCCCCAGCTAAAACGAGCTAACTGGCAAAATCTAAACGGATTATGGCAATATGCCATTACTGACACATCTAGGGAGGCAGTTCCAACCACTTTCGATGGAAAAATCCTGGTGCCTTATGCTATTGAGTCTGCCTTATCAGGTGTTGGTAAAACAGTGGGTAAAGATAAAGCGCTATGGTATAAAAGCACATTTTCGCTGGCAAAATTATCAAAAGGCAACCAATTATTATTGCATTTCGGTGCGGTTGACTGGAGATGTGATGTTTATGTAAATGGCAAGAAGGTAGGCCGCCATGAAGGCGGCTTTGATCCGTTTACTTTCGACATCACTGATGCGCTAAAAAAAGGAAAACAGCAGGATATCGCATTACGGGTATGGGATCCAACAGATGAGGGGCCCCAACCTAGGGGAAAACAGATCAATAATCCCCATGGCATCTGGTATACTCCGGTAACTGGTGTTTGGCAGACTGTATGGACAGAAGAAGTCCCTTCAACTTATATTGCCTCCACCAGACAAACGCCCGATGTAGACGGTAGCACCTTAAAAGTTTCGGCAGATTTAATAGGAGCGAAGCAGGGTGATCTTGTAAAGTTTGTTGCATTTGACGGGGAGAAGAAAATAGGAGAGATTGCGCTGGCTTCCGAGACAACTGGGG
>DATJDF010000304.1:0-19805 GCA_035497555.1 Arachidicoccus sp.
CGTTCGGACAGCCCGTCATTCTGATAGAAATAGGGGCCTCCTGCAATTGATGTTTTGCTAAAATGGGTTCAATTTTATCGAGCAGAGAAGGTAGATACCGTTGCGATTCTGCCATGGCCAAAGCACAGGTATTGAAAGCCACGCAGGCAATGGATTCTTTACGGATCACAGAAGCCTGATCCCCATTACTACTAATATTATATTTATCAAGGATCGACTGAATGTAGTCTTTGTCTTCAGGAAGTATATCACTTAATACAATATTCTGGTTACAGGTAAATCTGAAATTAGCTTTTTTAGTCTGGGCGATCTCAAGAAAAGCCGTCTGAAACATGACACCCCTGTCCGTATCATCCAGAATCCGTCCATTTTCCACAAAGGCAGTATAATACCATTTGTTCTTATGATTCTTGGCCCAACCATAAGTATCCATTCTCTGGGTAAACTCAAAAGGCTTAAGGGGTTCAAATTTAACGCCACTTCTCTTTTCAACCTCCGCCTTGTAGGCATCTATACCCATCCGGTCAATTGTATATTTTAATCGGGCAAGCTTCCGGTCTTCCCGATTACCATAATCTCTTTGTACAGTGGCTATCTCATAAACAACTTTATCTAAGTCGGCTTTTGCAATATAGCCAAATAATGAGGCAACCCTTGGATATGTTGCACTATTGCCGTGAGTGGCACCCATGCCCCCACCGGCGCCAATATTATAACCAATCAGCTCTCCATTTTCAATAATGGCGATGACCGCGCAGTCATTGGCAAATACGTCCACATCATTTTGTGGTGGAATCGCAATGGCTATTTTAAATTTACGCGGTAAATAGCGATCTTCGTATAAAGGGTCTTCTTCTACTTTCTCCGCCACTTTCTCACTACCCACAAAAATCTCATAATAAGCCCTGGTTTTTGGCTTCATAAAATCACTCAAATGTACCGCTGTCTGATAAATCTCCTCATGTACCGCAGATACATCCGGATGTGCTGAAGCCAGCACATTACGATTCACATCCCCGCAGGCGGCAATTGAATCCAGTCCTACCAGGTTGAATGCCTGGTGTGTGGGTCTGGCGTGGTGTTTCAAAATTCCATGCAGCTGAACTGTCTGCCTGGTGGTGATCTTGATTACACCAGAAGTGTAATCTTTTGTCACATTATGCAAAGTAATCCACTGCTCTGGCGTCAATAAGCCTCCTGGAAGTCTTAAACGCACCATAAAAGCCCATAAACGGTCTAATCTTTTTGAAGCTCTTTCTTCCCGGCGGTCTCTGTCATCCTGCAAATACATCCCATGAAATTTGACCAGTGCACGATCATCCTCCCTGATTGCCAGGGTGTGTTCATCAGCCAGGCTTTCCATCAATGTACCTCGCAGTCCCCGACTAGCCTTTTTTATTTTCTCTACATGAGATTCTTTATTGCTCATTTAACTTTTGATATTATTCTTAAAAACCTATTGTTTTCAATCCCGCTCCTTTTAATATGGAGTATTAATAGACATCCTTCACTAAACGGCCTGTCTCCTTTAAATTTTCCAAATAAGCGACGGCTTCGGCTGCTGATATTTCTTTCTGCGAAGCGATAATTTCGCCGAGTGCTCTTTCGACATCTGTGCTCATCGGATCTTTTGTGCCGCAGATATAAATATAAGCACCATTTTCTATCCATTCATATAATTCAGAACCGTGTAATCGCATTTTATCCTGCACATAGATCTTTTTTTCCTGATCTCGAGAAAACGCGCCGTTAAACTTAGTCAGCACACCCGTTTCAATAAAGGACTGGATTTCTGTCTGGTAGAGAAAATCACTTGCTATATGCTGATCTCCAAAAAACAACCAGTTTTTCCCAGAAGCACCAACGGCATCTCTTTCAAATAAGAAAGATCGAAATGGTGCAATTCCGGTTCCGGGACCGATCATAATAATGTCTTTATCTTCTTCTGGTAACCTGAAAACCTTATTCGGGTGAATATAAAAGTTGAAGTTTGCCTCCTCCAGAAGCGCAGTCAGATAAGAAGAGCATAAACCCACTTCCTGCTTATCACCAACGTAAAACTTATCCTGCGCCACAGAGATGTGTATTTCATCGCCATGGGCCTCTGGAGAGGAAGAGATAGAATACAGTCTGGGTGCAATAGGTTCCAGAATCTGGATCACCTGGATAAAATCTTCTTCATTATTTTTTAGTGGATAAATCTTCAACAGATCTACCAGGTTTATGCGGGTGTCGGGTATTTCCTGGCCGGCAATATCTGCATACTTCCTTACGACTCTTTCCGGAAGATATAATAGCTGCGCCTTATTCTTCAAAAGTTCTCCTATCGTATAATCCCCGTCACGCCATTGAACATTCAAGTTCTGGTCCAGTTCTGTGAGGGCGAAAATCTCATCCACCACACTGTCTGTATTGGAAGGTACAACACCCAAGGCATCTCCCGGTGCATATACTAAACCTTCAGCAGCAATTTCCATATGATGCGTCTGTTTGGCCGAACCCACATCATTCAGGTTAAAATTAGTCAGTACCGTTCCTTCGTAAAGCTTTTTACCGGATCCCTGTGGTTTGCCTAATTTCGGGGCAATACTCAAATTCGTATCGGCACCACCTTCTGCGGCAAGTAATGTCAGGGCAGATTCTAACCAGATGTCAACTACTGTAGCGTAATCGGTATCACATTTTTGCAAAGGGACACGGCGCGTACCCCCTCTTAATTCCAGTTGTTTATCTACATCTACTCCTGCCTGGCAAAATAAGGGGTAGGAACTATCCCCTAATGCCAGCACACCATATTTCAGGGAAGACAATTTCAATTGCTCATCATGGACTGCATTATAGAACTTGACGCCAGATATCGGTGGTTCTCCGTCGCCCTGCGTACTGATTATTAATAGCAAATATTGTTCTTTTGCCAAATCTCCTAAACGGTATTGTTCTACCGAAGCGAGTTTTGTTTTAATGCCTTTTTTCTTGGTCACCGCTGCCAGCTTTGTCGCAACAGATTTTGCATTCCCGGTCTCAGACGCATATAACAAGGTCAATTTGTCTACCTGCTTAGTTTTGACCGTCGGCGCGCTGCTGCCTGTAAATGAACGATTTTGCACCGCACTATCCCCCATGCCGGTCTGATCCAGCAGGCCCGCCAAAAAGCCATTCATCCATACGAGTTCGTCATGGGTGGCTTCCTTAATTAATTGACTAAAAATATCCTTTTTTGCTTCTAATAACATATCTCAAACATTATAAACGTTAAGCGCTCAATTTATTTTCATTTATCACTTCTACCGCTTTGCGACTCGCAGATCGAAAAAACGGCTCCGTACCAGCAAGGGTATCCCACCAGCTATAAGTCTCATGTAACCCCACCACTTTACCTATAATAACGATGGAAGGTGAAATATAAGATTGCTGAGGTTTACCCCCTTTACAGAGTTCATTAAACTTATGGATAAACACTTGTTGAACCGGCGTTGTAGCCTGCTGAATAATCGCGAGTTCCTTTTCAGTAGAAACATTATTTTCCATAAAATGGGTTGCCAGATCATACCAGGTTTCCCCGGCCATGTAAAACACCAGCGTATCCTCTGTGCCAGCAAGTTCCTTCCAATACTCAGCTGTATAAACTGTCCGGCTTGAATAGGTTAAGAAACGGACGCCACGCGCATATCCTCTTGCAGTCAGCGGTATTCCAGCATAAGCTGATGCCCCGGCTGCTGCCGTTATCCCTGGAACAATTTCATATGAAATCCCGGATGACTGCAAAATAGCCAGTTCATCCAGTACATTCGAAAAGAATGCCACATCTCCGCCTTTTAAACGTACGACCGTATTTCCTGCCACCGCATAGCGAACAAGCAAATTATTTATCTCTTTTTGGGAAACCGATTCACCCTGGTTGCACCCTTCCTTACCTACGAAAATGATTTTGGCATATGAAGGTACATGGGTATCGAGTATCTCCTGATTGACGAGCCGGTCTGTCAGGACTACATCCGCCTGTTGAAGGTAGCGTACGGCCTTAAGCGTAATTAATTCCGCATCTCCAGGTCCGGCACCTATCAATATAACTTTGCCTCTGCTTAGACTCTTCATGAGCTTACTGTATTTCTAATTGCCAATTTAATTTTTGGATCTGCACTTAAATCCACCACCCACGGAGTTTTAATATTATTGGAGCATTGCTGCACCCACTGTAACAAAACTCGTCTGATCGACTAATATCGCGCCACCCGTCTCTCTGATTTTTGCATAACTGTCATAGGCGAGGGGGGAGGCGGTCTTGAAACGAACTTCAACAACTTCATTTAATTCGGCCTGCCCGACTTCATAGACCTTTTCCAACTGATTTACATCCAGTTTATATTTTATTTCTTTGACGACAGCTGGAACAACCCGGCTATTATGTTGCAGAAAATATTTTTGTCCCACGGTTAGAGGTTTTTCCCCCATCCAGCAGACAAGTGCATCGATGTCCTGACTTACTTTTAATGAACTGTCCACTTTTACGATCGTATCCCCTCTACTAATATCAATATCCTGATCCAGATGCAATATGGCACTCTGGGGTGCAAATGCGGTCTCTACTTCCTGGTTATTTACCTCAATTGCTTTAATAGTGGCTTCGGTACCTGCGGGGTAAACCGTTACCCGGTCTCCCTTTTTATAAATGCCGCTTTCAATCTTACCGGCATAACCCCGGTAATCATGCAACGCTTCTGTCTGAGGACGAATAACATACTGAACCGGGAAACGGGCATTGGTCAGATTAATACTACTCTTGACCTCAACACTTTCCAAAAAGTCAAGTAAAGTGGAACCCTCATACCAATCCATATGAACTGAAGGATCTACTATATTATCCCCTGCTAAGGCACTAATTGGAATATAAGTAACTGCGCCTAAATTCAGTGATTTTGCAACTTTATCATAATCCGTGATGATTTGATCGTAACTGCCCTTATCATATCCAACGAGATCCATCTTATTGATGGCGATGACCACATGTGGGATATTCAATAAAGAAGCAATCAATGAATGGCGTCTTGTTTGTTCCACAACTCCATTACGCGCATCAATTAATATGATAATCAAGTCCGCATTAGATGCACCGGTCACCATATTACGGGTATACTGAATATGTCCTGGTGTATCCGCAATAATAAATTTCCTTTTGGGTGTCGAAAAGTATTTGTAGGCAACATCAATCGTGATCCCCTGCTCTCTTTCTGCGCGTAATCCATCAGTAAGTAATGCCAGGTCTACGGAACCGTCATTACGATTTTTGCTGCTGCGTTCAATCGCGTCCAACTGATCGATTAATATATTTTTGCTATCATATAACAACCGGCCTATCAAGGTGCTTTTACCATCGTCCACACTTCCCGCTGTTAAAAATCTGAGTAAATCCATGTTAATTAAATTAAGGTCTAAACAATAATTGCCACTGTGGCGTCAAATGCCGCTAACTACACTAAAAATAACCGTTCTTCTTGCGATCTTCCATGGCGGCCTCTGAGAAACGGTCATCAATACGGGTCTCCCCTCTTTCGCTTGTGCGTGTAGCCGTAATCTCGCTGATAATGTCATCTACGGAATACGCTTCTGAAGCGACAGCCGCAGTACAGGTCATATCGCCTACAGTGCGGTAACGCACTCGTTTTGTTGAAATGGTGTCTGAACTGTCAATCTGTATATAGGGAGAAACAGCAATTAAATGATTTTGATACGCTACAACCTCTCTCTCATGAGAAAAATATACCGAAGGCAGCGCTATTTCTTCACGCTTAATATAATTCCATATATCTAATTCTGTCCAGTTACTGATAGGGAATACACGTACATTCTCCCCTTTATGGATCTTACCATTATAAGTATGCCATAGTTCAGGTCTTTGGAGTTTTGGATTCCACTGTCCAAAATCATCACGCACCGAAAAAATCCTTTCTTTTGCGCGTGCCTTCTCTTCATCACGACGAGCGCCCCCAATACAGGCATCAAAACCGAATTCTTCAATTGTATCTAAAAGTGTAAATGTCTGCAACTGATTTCTGCTGGCAAATTTTCCTTTGGGTTCAGTGAGATGCTTGGCCTTAATCGTATCTTCTACTTTACGGACAATTAATTTTTCACCAAGCTGCTCCGCCAGTTCATCACGGAACTGAAGGGCTTCAGGGAAATTATGACCTGTATCGATATGTACCAGTGGAAATGGAAATTTTCCAGGTCTAAATGCTTTTAAAGCAAGATGAACCAACGTAATTGAATCCTTGCCGCCACTAAAAAGCAGGGCAGGTTTTTCAAATTGTCCGGCTACCTCCCGGAAAATATGGATAGATTCTGTTTCTAACTGATCCAGGTAGTCCAATTGATAATCGCTCATAAAATTCAAAATAAATTATATTATTTAATTCAGGAATGGACATGCAGTCCGCATTCCTTTTTACTATTGTCTTCCCACCACCAACGGCCGGCTCTGAAAGGCTCTCCTTCGCGTATGGCCCTTGTACAAGGGGCACAACCAATACTCACAAATCCTTTGTCATGCAGGGAATTATAGGGAATATTATGCTCGGTTATGAATTGCCTTACTTGCTCTGTTGTCCAGTGCAGTAGTGGATGAAATTTAAATAGCTGATGATCTTCATCCCATTCTAAACTCGGAATATTTTCTCTTTCCGGTGAATGTTCTGCACGTAATCCTGTAATCCAAACTTTTTTACCTTCTAATGCCCGACCGAGCGGTTCTACCTTTCTAAGAAAACAACATCGTTTTCTTAACTCGACAGATTGGTAAAAAGCATTAGGCCCTTGCTCCGTTACAAAAGCTTCCAATGGCTCATGTTTTGGATAATAGGGTTTTATATGTGTTTGATACCGTTCATTGGTACTACTCCATACCGAGTAAGTCTCCTTGAAGAGTCTTCCCGTATCCAAGGTAAAAATCTCAATGGGTAATTGGTTATCTAAGATCATGTGAGAAATCGCCTGGTCCTCAAAACTAAAACTACTGGAAAAAACGATCTGTCCGGGATAGCTGCTTGCCAGCTCCCGAAGTGTATCGACCTCGTTTAGTCCACTAATTCTATAGGTTAATGAATCCCATGAATTCGTCATTTTAAAATCCTATTTCGTTTGTTAAGAGAAGATTCCACCACCCTGAGACTAAGAAGATTTCTATTAGTCTACCAGATTTATGGACAAAATTAAATAGAAAACTAACAGTTTCAAAAAAAAGTTTGATTTATCTTACGCAACAATTTGCGTAAACAAGGTATATCCTATTTACAATCAATATATTACATTTTTATAATTTATTTCCGATTCAATTGGAAATTCGGCCCATTCTACGGTAACCTTATTATCATTTCCTTAACTTATTAGCGGCATGATCAGTTATTCATTATTAATTTAGTGCTGTTTCATTGCAAAAATGTATAACCCACATGTAAAAAATCCCCAGAATCACTATTTGTAATTCAGGGGATCGCTGTAATAAAGTGATACCCTTAATCTTGCAACGCTGCAAGTGCTTTTTCAAAAGCATGCTCTTGAATGCCTGGGATTTTTACGCCTTCTACTCTATAAATGGTAATGTCGGTTATTCCCATAAAATTAAGTGTACTGCGCAAATACGGTTCCATAAAGTCTAGTGACTGTCTGGGCCCTGAGCTATATACGCCGCCGGAAGAAATTGCAAGGAATGCTTGCTTATTCAGTAACAGGCCTGTTGGGCCGTTTTGGTCATAACTGAATGTCCTGCCGGCACGCAATACATGATCTAACCAGGTTTTAAGCGTTGAAGGAATACCAAAATTGTACATCGGCACGCCAATAACGATAAAATCTGCCGCGAATAGTTCATCAATTGCAGCTTCAGAATGGCTGGCGGCTTGCTTTAATGCAGGGGAAAGCTCCGCTGCCGGTGTAAAAAACGCATCTAGATGGATGGATTCTAAATGGGGTAAGGGAGATTTAGTTAAATCTCTCGTTTTTAAGGTGCTGCCAGGATATTTTGCCTGCAACTTCCTGACAATCTCATTTCCCAATTTAATACTGTAGGACTCCGCCCCACGGGGACTGGAGATAAGATATAAGATATTCATAGTCTTTTAATTTTAGGCAAAACTATAAAACAATAGTTTCTAGTGGAAACGGATATCCTTTTGTATACTGGTATTGTTAAGGATACTTTATACCTTTGTTTTTTAAATTGAATTAAAATGAATCAGCTCAGGAATCACGCTACTTGTATCAATCACGTAAATGCTGTTAAGGATGCTTTGTATACACTCAATGGAAAATGGAAGTTATTAGTTGTTGCCGCATTATACGATGGACCCAGACGATTCAACGATATTAAACAGGAAGTGGAAGGTATCACACCACGGGTGCTAACCAAAGAACTTCGTGATCTTGAACTGAATGCTTTTGTTGAAAGAAAAATCGAAGAAGGCGCTATTACGAAAATCACCTATTCGCTTACCCCCTATAGCAGCTCGCTGCGTAATATTATATCTGCCTTAGTAGAATTTGGGAATGCTCATAAACATTATTTGCAGCAGAAATACAAAACAGAAAAGGAAGGTAAAAAAAAGCCGGTATATGAAGCTATTGGTGATCGTGACTAGAAATTAGTGTGTGTTGTTCATACAGGACAGATAACTGTCGATTATCTCTAAAGATCAGATTGTAGCAAAACAAGTATGGAAGTCACAGATCTGAAAATAACCCAGATGGCGGTTGGGTAATTTCCGGCCCAGGATTAGTATATTCTGGTGTCAGCTATCTATATGTGTATGCGACCTCCCAATCCGGTCAGGTTACACCACGCTTCACGCTCAAACACGGCCGAATAGTTTCCCAGAATACAGTGGGTGGTAGTGTTACTGTTCAGTGGGATAGTTCATATAACATTGGCTTTGACCTGGGCAATGATGCGGTAAATAACGTATTGATTGGAAATCAGTCCTATGCAGCATCTCAGTATAATGGCAATATTTCGGGTATGGCCTGGAAGAGCGCTCATGACAATAAGGTCAGAAAATATGATTTCGTAGATGACGCTGCAGACAGGCTTAACACGGCTAATTTTAACCAGTATGTATCGCAAGTATTTACCAGTTCACCGGTCAATTATTCTGTCAGTGGACTTGGCTATGATGCTAATGGAAACATCCTGGAAATGAATCAGGATGGGTTAAAGGCGGGCGGAACTTCGGCCATTATCGATCAACTTACTTACAACTATCAGCCTGGAAGTAATAAGCTGTCAAGTGTCCCTGACGCTGCACCAGTGGACAGTGCGGAACATCTGGGTGATTTTCAAAATGGGGTGAACACGGGTGATGATTATACTTATGACGCCAATGGTAATATGGCCAGCGATGCGACTAAAAAGATTACAGCCATAATCTACAATAGCTTAAATTTGCCAGAGGTGATCCGGGTGGGAGGAAAAGGCAGTATTTACTATAGTTATGATGCAACGGGTAATAAACTAAGGAAAAGGACAGTTGACAGTACCTCATTGCCGGCAAAAACAGTTGTTACTACCTATATTAATAACGGTGTCTACCTGAATGATACCTTGCAGCTCTTTGGCACGACAGAAGGCAGAGTAAGGCCGGTAGGAACAATATTTGTCAATGATTATTTTCTGAAAGATCATCTGGGTAATACGAGAATGGTGATTACAGATGATTATAGTGTGAGCAGTCCCATACTGGAGGCGAGCAGTTATTATCCATTTGGGTTGATGCAGAAGGGGATCGGAATGACAGCTTCAGGCAGTTTGCACAATTACAAGAATACATTCCTGAAACAGGAGAGAAACGAAGATTTTGGTGTGGATATCTATGAGTTCAAGTACCGAATGGATGATCCACAGATAGGTAGATTCTGGCAGATAGATCCGTTGGCAGATGATTATACATATAATAGTCCCTATGCTTTTAGCAAGAATAAAATTATCGGTGATATTGAATTAGAAGGATTAGAAGCTAAAGACGCTAAAAAGGGGATTGCAATTACCACAGGAGTTACAACAGCTACTACATCAGGAAGACTAATTCAAGTGTCAGAAGCTTTTGGCCCTTTGGTCTTATTTTTGGAATTTCGACTGCGGCAATAATTTGGGCATATGAAAACCCGGAAAAGGTAAAGGATGTAAGAATTCCTATGGGCTCCTTATTGATGGGAACAAATGATTATTCTCCTGATAAGTCACACGATGCCACGAGGACGAAGCACAAGCTGCAGATCCGCTAAAAAACAGAGTTAAATTAAGAAAAGGTACAAAAAATAAAAGAAAAGAAAATCAACCAAAGAATTCTGATGGAATGGTGATAGACCCTAATACAGGTAAAGTTTTAGACCCTGATCAAACAGACATTGGTCATAAACCAGGGAAGGAATGGAGAGTAAGGAAGAGAATGCACCAAGAAAAAGGTAGTACTCGAAAACTAGTAATTGAAGAAGAAAACGACCCTGAATTATATCAATTGGAAGATAGACGGAAAATAGAAGTCATAAACATGAAAAAAGAAATAAATAATAGACTCCCTGAACGAATAGTTAAAGCGATAATGAGTAGTGATATAAAAATAGTTGAGGAATGGCAAAGCATTGACTCAATAGACAATGTTGATAGGGATAAAAGAAGCGCAATTTTTTATGCTGTAATATGTAATTCAGCTGAAATAGTTTTACAGTTATTAAAGAGCAATCCTAATTTAAATCTGAAAGACGGAAAAGGATGGTCCCCATTGCATTATGCTGCACAAGATTATCTTGTGCAAATTGCTTCTTTATTACTAGAGAATGGAGTAGATATTGAATTGAAAGATGATTATGGAAATACACCATTGTGGAGGGCTACTTATACATCTAAAGGGAAAGGTGAAATGATTAGGTTGTTACTTTCTCATGGAGCAGAAAGGAATAACCCTAATGATTCAGGTATTTGTCCTTTGGAATTAGCCGAAACAATTCAAAATTATAATGTCATACAGTTTTTTGATTAAAAGTTGCTGTAATGTAAGCATTCTTCCCACGTGGGAGTGTAAATCTAAGTGTGTCAGGGGTGAGCCCCGGGAAATTTTTTATAATTGCGATACGGTGATGCTCCAATTTTGAAGAGGCTGAGGCCATTCCTTAGCAATATGGCAGCTGGATATTGAAAATATGTGACATCTATCAACGCAGGTATTAAAGATTTAGGGACAAAGGGATTTGAAGGTGGAGTGAGTTATGATTCCAAAACGGGGCCCTAAGTTTCAAATTTCAAGGATGGGATAAAGCCGTGCAAAATTATAATGGTGACGGCGCAGCCAAATATGGACAGAATTACCAACAGTCAGTACAAAGAATGATTGATAATTCCGTGAAACCTAACCCTCAAAATTATTAGCGCGTGAATAAACTTATTCTAATATTTACTTTTCGCGTGTACTTAGCGAGTAGTGCTTGTAGCCAACGAAAAAGAGACCCCATTTTATTTGTATTATCCAAACAGATAATTGGAGAAACATTTTCATTTGGCTCTTCTGCAAATGCTAATGAAAAAAACACAATACAAATAACGTATTTAGGAAAAGTTGAGACAAAGGCTCATTTTAATTATAGCATATTAACATGGGCAAGAATTTGGGGTGTAAATGAACATACAACAGGAGTCGTTTTTTTGTACAATACGGTAAATATGTACTTGGAAGTATGTTTGACTTGCCTTCAAAAATAGAAGGAAATAATTTGATTTTTACTAATAAAAACAAAGAAAACTGCGACAAATCGTTTGTTACAAAGATAAGTTTTGATAGCATCCCTCAAAATATTTTTATTAAATGTAAAGGCGATGATGAAGATGTATACTCATATATGAAAGATAACTAAGAGCTATATACACAAATAATCAAATGATATAAAAATAACAAATCCGCTTATATAGCAACTTTGTCATTTTTTTGTCCAAAAGTTTTTCGATGATAGCATCTTTTTCTTTAAGCATCCGTTCGTAAATCCCGCCCTTTAATCAATCCGATTACGGGGTGAGACATAAAACACCGAATAAGCATTATCGTGTAAGGTGCTTGCCACAATGGCAATAGCTGATTTTTCTTTAAAATTTTTGATACCCTTATACTTGACACCCAAAACTTTAGAATGTTCTTTCTCGGTATAGGCACATTGAGTGTTTCTTTTTGTTCGAGCTGAGGAATCGCCTAATGATTTAGCCTGAGCTGTTTACAGTCACATCCTGACGCTTATAAACAAATAATGACAGTTCCAGGAATTGGCTCTATCACAGCGATTGCACTTATTACGGAAATTGTGGATTTCAATAGATTTAACAATCCCCATGAATATTGTTCCTATCTTGGTATGATCTCATGGGAGCATAGTAGTGGGGACACAGTAAGAACAATGGGTATGCAGCCTAGGTGTAACAAACAACTTCGACCAATATTGATTGAGGCATCCTGGATGGCCATCAGAAAAGATGCAGGCTTATTATTATACTACAAGAAACATTCGGCAAGAAACAATAAACACGCGATCGTGAAAGTAGCGCGTAAACTTGCTTTAATTGCTAAAGGTGTAGTTACAAGAAATCAACCTTATGATTGTGATTTTAGGTCTAAGATTGAAGAACGAAGGCAGAATAGTATTGAAATCGAAAAAAGGAAGTAAATGTGGATGTTTAAATTATAAAAGGCAATACAAAGAATAATACTCAATTTTTTTGAGGGGGAAGCGCAACCAAAGAACGGTTACAATGCTAACAACTTACAGTATTCGCACCCCTTTTTAAACTTTTACGTTTATTGGTGGCGCCCAAAAGGATGACCACATATAGTAGTTTGAGACTTTTTTGAAAAAATGCCATTAAAAATGTAATTTTATGATCTAAGTAGAAATTCCATATTACCAGCTTGTTCCTTGGCTCTTTTCATAGTAGTTCTTTGGCACGAGTGAAGGCAGAGTAAGGCCAGTAGGAACAATATTTGTTAATGATTATTTTCTGAAGGACCATCTGGGAAATACTCGGAGGATTATTACAAATGATTATAATGTAGCCAGTCCGATACTGGAAACGAGCAGTTATTATCCTTTGGGGTTGATGCAGAAGGGAATTGGACTCACACAACAATTTAATCCACTGCATAATAAGTACATGTACAACGGTAAAGAATTACAAGAAAACTTAGGACTTAACCTGTACAATTATGGAGTAAGGTTGCAAGACCCACAATTAGGAGTGTGGCACAAGGTTGACCCCTTATCAGAGAAACACTTTAATCAAAGTCCGTATTTATTTTGTAACGGTAATCCTATTCTTTATATGGATCCTGATGGTAGGGACGGGATTATCACTATTAAAGGAGGTCAAATCAATATATCATCAAATGTTTATTTATATGGTGCTGGTGCGACTAAATCAGTTGCTTCTCAAATGCAACGTGATGTTAATTCAAGATGGGGAGGATCTTACAGTGCAAAATCTTCCGATGGAAAAACTTCATTCAATGTAAAGGTTAATGTTACAGTTGGATTATATGAAGGAAAAGAAAAGAATGATCCTTTTATAATACCTGAGAGTTGGAATCCTAGTAATAGAGATAATTTTGTTGAAGTAGGTGCAGGAGATGATCGCTCTTATGTTTCTGGTGGCGATGAAGGGGAATGGAGAAGTCAGGGAAGAAACGGGAACACATTAGCACAAGATGACCCAGCACTACACGAAGTAGGGCATTTGCTGGGCTTAGATGACCGCTATACTGATGACAAGGGGCCAAATAAAGGCTGGGAAAATAACATAATGGGAAGTTCTCAAAAAGGAAAAGTTGAGCAAAGAAATATAGATGGAATTGTTGGAGACGCAATGAAAGCCTATGACGTGTGGTCAAAAGATAAGAATAATGCAGGTAAAGAATTTAAGTATGAAATCGACACAAACAGGCCAAATAAATAAAGTGATTAACAGTTGTTTATTCAAATTTTTTATAATTAACGCAGTACTATTCTTTCTATACAAGTACTTTCAGCCTTTGTGCGAGCCTTGTTTAGATAATAGCAATTGTCCTCCCTGTTTGTCTAAAAAGCAATATTTTGTAATTTATTTTGGGGTTGGGTTAAATGTTCTATTGGGCATTTATTGGGTCATAAAATCTAAAAGAAACAATAAAGCCACCGAATAGGCGGCTTTATTGTTTTATAGAAACTAGTTTTCCGTCCAGTAAATCTTTTCGCTTTTTGCATATTACATAATAGCCTGCATCTTGGTCTGCCTGACAAAAAGCATCAAGGAGAGCGAAGACGTGTTGTTTTTCGGTCTCTTTCATCTTCTGGATGCCGAGCACACGGTTTACGATAAAGTGGTATATATAAAAATATTTTATGTGGATCTTAATAAGCTTATGGAGGGAGATTCTAATCGACTTTTATTTCTGGGGATCTGCGATAAGTGTCGAATAATCGCTGTCGGTTGGTACTACCTCCATCCAACATATCGGGCTGGCCGTTGGCCGTGGTCGCCAGCCAACAAAAGTTGTCACGGGTCACCCACGCTGCACCAGCGGACAGTGCGGGACATATATGGGTGATTTTAAAAATGGTGTGGACGCAGGTGATGATTATACCTTTGACGCCTACGGTAATATGGTCAGCGATGCGAATAAAAGACAACAGCCATAATCTACAATAGATTAAATTTACCAGAGGTGATCCTTGGGGTGGAAAAGACAGTTTTTACTATAGTGATGATCAAAAACGTAATACCTTAGAAATGTCGCCAGAAGGGTTTCGGGAACTTGGCATAAAATATCAAATGTCGTTACCAACATACAAAAGTGGTCCGCATAAAGGCGAAGTAAAATTCAATAATAAGACTAAACAACCATATCAAAATTTAAAATATATAGATGCCCCTAGTGCCAACCTTAAAGTAATAAAAATATCATCAATTATTAGACATGCAAATAAGACTATTGTTCTTCATGGCTATTGTTATGTTTCATAGCAAGTGTTTTGGCCAATGGGATAATCTTTACCCGAAAGAAAAATTTACATTTTCTCTTACGAGAATTAAAACAAATGATGACACGCATGATACACTAAATATTGAAAAAAAATCAGTTGCTGTTGTATTGGATACAATCATAAATCTTCAGAACAGAAGGATGTTTGTTTTTGATAAATGCTTAAATGGCTTGTTGTTCAATTCATCGGTAGAGTTAATAAAGGGTAAAATTAAAGACAAAGATTATGGTACACTCGAAGCGCTTTATGGAAGTGAATTAATAGATGGACAACAAGACTTTTCTGATAAACAAATAACTATTTTTTATCAAGTAGACAGCTTTATATATGTAATTACGATGCCAAAAGAATTTAGAAAATCTGTCTTAAAAACCCATATGAATATTCTGAAAATAGATAGCTTGATAACTAATGAAATGGCTAGGATCAATAGTGATGTCTTTTCAATCGAATTTACGAATTATAATATTCCAGTCTCATTACTTTTGACAGTTAATCGACAAATAGACAATACCCAATGGGATGGTCTTCCGTATTCACTTGTCGAAATCAGACAAAAAGAAAAAGAGAGTAATAGGAATGGGATTTACATGTATGAATTATATAGGAGAAAAGCCACAATCGGAAAGCTTTTTTTTGATAAAAACTGGCTTATTTATTCGAAGAGTTTAGTATATACAAAAAAATATGTTTACTATAATATAGTTGATATTAAAAGGAATTGAGTGAGTGAAAAAGCCGCGAGACAGTGGCTAGAGTTGATACCACATGGATTTATCACTCTTCCAATTCATTTTCGACGATTCTTACAGAAGCGTATGATAAAATCAACTATCCTTTGACAATTCCAGTTTCTTCTAATATTCTCAGTCAAACGCATTATGACAATTATTCGGGTTTACCAAATGGCCTTTCCGCGATATATATATCAGACTGGGACACCTATTTTGAGTCTACAAGTTCATCAACGTAACCATATCCAAACATGCCTTCTCAGGATGGCTCTTTAATAGCCACAACACTGGTGACATGACAACAAATAAAAGTATTAGACAGTACCCCAACTTTGTTTTTGCCTACAATTAATATTTATGATTATAAAGGTAGATTAATACAAGTTCAACAAATGAATATAACTGGTGGCCTTGATGTTTGTAAATTCTGATGCATGCTGACCCACCGTTCTGAATCATGTTGACCCACCATTCTGGGATGTTGACCCATTATATTTGGGCGATTATTCTGGCATGTTGACCCACCTTAAGAATTTTATTCCGGTATTATTCTGGGATGGTGACCCACCATTATCCCTTAAGATTTTGAATTTTACATTGTCATTCTGGCATGTTGACCCACCTGTTCAGGTAATTGTTATAGGCTATTAGATAGTTTCTTTGCTTCTTAAATTTTAGAAGCATGGCACAAAAACCTATAGCAATGGAACAGATAAAACAAATACTCCAACTGTTGAGCGCTGGTGTCGGAATCCGTGAAATGTCTCGCCGTATAGGCATCAGCCGCAATACTGTTCGCAAATACCTGGAAACAATAAAAAAAGCTGATCCAGTCAACTTAGAGAAAGAAAAAGTAGATCAGACCTTAGCAGAGATTGTATATAATAATGATAGTCTGGTTCATGATATAGAGCGTTTAAAGCAATTGACGATTCACCTGCAATATGCCCGGGAAGAATTAAAGAAAACAGGTGTCACCAGGCAAATACTATGGAAGGAGTACATGCAGCAGCATCCGGATGGCTATGCTTATAGCCATTACTGCCATCATTTCAAGCAACTGCTCAAAAATCAGGATTTGGCTATGCACTTGGAATATAAGGCTGCCGATACACTGATGATTGATTTTGCGGGGAAAAAGTTGAGTTATATAGCGACTACTACTGGTGAAATTATTGATTGTCAGATATTTGTCAGCAGACAGCAGATTTTACCACCTGTATTAATGAAATGCTCTTATTTTATTGTGGTGCTCCGGCTACCATCTTGTGTGATAATCTAAAAACAGCAGTTATCCGCCCCGATCGGTACGAGCCGGTTTTTACGGATGTCTGTCTTCAATTAAGTGAACATTACTCATCTACCTTCAGTGCAACCCGTCCTTATTCTCCCAGAGATAAGGCAATGGTAGAGAGGGCGGTTAATATTGTTTATGTCAATATCTATGCGCCCTTACGTAAGATTCAGTTTACGAGCCTGTCAGCACTAAATCGGGCTATAAGAGAGCAGTTAGCCATACTGAACGACAAGCCCTATAAAAACACGCCCTCCAGTCGAAGATACCTATTTGAGGGGCAAGAACGGCACCTTCTAAAACCTTTACCAAGTACCCCCTATAGCCCCAAAAAAGTAATCATCCTTACCGTACAGAGAAACTATCATATCCAACTGTCTGAAGACCATCGTTACTATAGTGTCCCCTATAAGTTTGTAGGTAAAAAAGTGAAGGTCCTCTACGATCAGCCGACCCTTGAAATTTACCTTGATCTGGAACGTATCGCACTGCATAGACGTACCGCCAAAGGCTCATACATAACCCTGAAAGAACACATGCCACCCAATCATTCCCGCATGCAGCAAATAAAAGGGTTTAATAGAGATGATCTTTTAGCACAAGCCCTAAGGATTGGTGAGCCAACACATCAGGTCGCATCTATCATCCTACAAAGCAGTATTTATATGGAGCAAAATTATAAATCCTGCTTCGGGATGTTGATGTTACATAAAAAATATGGCAACCTCAGACTTAATGCCGCCTGTACAAGAGCACTGCTCAGTCCCCGGATTAACTACACCATGATCAAAAACATATTAGAAAACGGCCTGGATAAACAGCAAGGCGCTGAATCAGTACCTCCATTACCCCCACACGATAATATAAGAGGCGCAGATTACTATCAATAATATTTTATCACTATCTAAATAAACAGTTCCATGAACACAACACAAACACTTGAGCAAATGCTACAAATGCGTTTTAAAGGTATGCATCAGGCATACAGCGCACAACTTGACCTTCCTCTGGACCAGCAGCTGGAAGGCTGCGACTTAGTAGCCCACCTGATTCAATCTGAGACCCTACACAGAACAAATGAAAAGTCCGCCTATTATCTCAGACTGGCAAAACTTCGGCTACCGGCAACTATCGAACAAATAGAATGTAGCGCAGCCCGTAATCTAACTAAACAGCAATTAGCGGAACTCGCTGAAGGAAGGTATTTACAACAGGGAACTAATGTGCTTATCAATGGCTCGACAGGTGCGGGAAAGAGTCACCTAGCCTGTGCTTTAGGGCATCAGGCTTGTATGCAGTGGCATAAAACAATGTATCTGAATATGACCAGATTTATAGAAAAGGTAACCATGTCTAAGCTGGTCGGCTCATATATAAAGATGCTCAATAATTTTGAACGCCAAACGCTCATTATTTTTGATGATTTTGGCCTGGCACCCATGACCCAGGAAATCAGATTGACACTGCTACAGCTACTAGAAGATGGATATGGCAAAAAAAGTATCATTATAACATCTCAACTACCCGTATCCAAATGGCATACTTATATAAACGACCCCACGCTGGCAGATGCAATACTTGACAGACTGACAGCCAACGCCACGCGAATTGATTTGGCTGGCGATTCTATGCGTCGCAAAAAAAATAAATCACTTCAATAACAAATCCTATTTTTGTAACCCAAATAGCTCTTATACATTTACCTGCTTCGCAGGTGGGTCAACATCCCAGAATGCGGGGTCACCATCATCAGAATCTACAATGTTACTACTACAGAGTATACTTGGGCGGATATGCCTTTAATTGTAATCCAAAAACAAGAGGTAAAAAAAGGCACGGTTTCTCAAATTTCTATTGTTATAACAAAATATTCTTATGACGAATTAGGGTGACTGGTAAAGACTGAACAGCGCCAGAGTAATACCAAGGTGGGAACAGGCGGTATGAGTAACTACGCCACCATCAGCCAGATTGGCTATGACGCCTTAGGCCAGGTAAAAAGAAAAGAACTGGGTAAAAGAAGAAGCTGCGCTTCTCTTTATACAAACACCCCTCTGGAGACCCAGGACTACGATTACAATATCAGAGGTTGGCTGCTGGGTGTCAACCGGGACTATGCCCGCAGTAAAGCCTATACGGATTCTACCAATACAGCAACTATTACCACCCAGACACTCAGTGGGGAAATGTTCACAGAAAGCTCCATGGATATCCAGTCTGTGACCTTCCCCAGCCACAATTACTTCGGATTTGATTTGGGCTATGATAAAACGAACAACAACCTGATTGGAGGTAAGACCTACACTGCGCCTCAGTATAACGGTAATATCACCGGTATGGTCTGGAAGGATGCCCATGACAGCAAGGTCAGAAAATACGATTACACCTATGACGCTGCCAGCAGACTGACGGGAGCCAACTTTGGCCAGTACACCGCCTCTAATTTTACCGCTACAAAAGTAAATTACAGCGTCAGCGGATTAACTTATGATGAAAACGGTAAAATTAAAAAGCTTGTTCGCAGCGGACTGCTGACTGCAGGTACCTCGGCTACCATAGATAATTTGGCCTACACTTATCAGCCAGGCACCAACAAGCTGTCAGCAGTGACTGACGCCATTCTGAATAATGCCGGGGAAAAGCTGGGAGATTTCCAGGATGGTAATACCTCAGGCGCCGATTACAGCTATGATGCCAATGGGAATATGACGATCGATAAGAACAAAAAAATTACCCAG
>DATJDF010000305.1:0-8375 GCA_035497555.1 Arachidicoccus sp.
TGTGGTCATCCGGAATCTAAAAGTTTATGCCCATGGCCATAATAATGACGGGGTAGACCCGGAGATGAGCCAGAATGTGCTAATTGAAAACTGTATTTTTGATCAGGGAGATGATGCAATAGCTATTAAATCAGGAAGGAATCCAGAGGGATGGCGTTTAAAAACACCGTCAAAGAATATTGTGATCCGGAATTGTACTGTGAAGAACGGCCACCAATTGGTGGCAATAGGAAGTGAACTTTCTGGTGGTATTGAAAACGTATTTGTAGATAGCTGCACGGTTGTGGACGGTGCAAAATTAAACCACCTTCTATTTATCAAAACCAATGAACGAATGGGGGGATATGTTAAGAATATTTATTTATCTAATATAGTAGCTGGCAAAATTGATCTGGGTGTGCTTGGTATAGAAACAGATGTTTTATACCAATGGCGTGATTTGGTGCCGACCATAATCAAGAAACTGACTCCGATTAGAGATATTTATATGGAGAATATAAAGGCGGCTGACGTGAAATTTGTATCCAGGATTCTAGGGGAAAAACAGTTGCCGGTAGATCATATTGTTTTAAAAAATGTAATTACAGGAACCATAGAAGGGAAAGCACATATCCACGAAAATGTAATCAATTTTGTGCGTAAATAAAGGATAATCTCCGCTTTCAAAGTTTTAGTTATAATTAGTATCTACGCATAATTTTATTTTCAATGGGAAAATCAATTCAGGTTATAATCATATTATTATTGCTGTTACATACGGCAACGGGTCAGAATCAAAAAGCCTACGTCTATGATGCGATATATGCAGGTGTTCCCTGGTTTGATGACCATGGGAAAGTCCTCAGTGCACATGGAGCCAATATTGTAAAAGATAATGAGAGGTATTATTTATTTGGGGAAGCTCATAGTGATACAAGTAATGCATTTATTGGCTTTAATTGCTATTCTTCGGCTGATCTATATAACTGGAAGTTTGAAAGTATTGCATTACCTGTTCAGCGTAACGGTAAATTAGGCCCAAACAGGGTAGGTGAACGACCCAAAGTAATGCGGTGTCCAACAACTGGAGAATATGTGATGTTTATGCATGTGGACACGCTTGGATATAAAGATCAGTTTGTAGGTTATGCAACTGCAAAGAGGATTACTGGTCCTTACCTGTTTCAAGGGCCAATACATTTTAATGGGAAGCCGGTCAGAAAATGGGATATGGGTACCTTCCAGGACCAGGACGGTTCCGGTTATATTTTACTCCATGGAGGGGACATCTACAAACTATCCAGGGATTACAAAAGTATAACCGAACAGGTTCATAAAGCGATGACCTCCGGATTTGAATCTCCAGCCATTTTTCGAAAAGACAGTATTTATTATTTTTTGGGCTCAAATTTAACCAGCTGGGAGAAAAATGATAATTACTATTATACGGCCACTGCCCTAAAAGGGCCCTGGACGCGCAGGGGCATTTTTGCACCTGAAGGGACGCTGACCTGGAATTCGCAAACCACCTTTGTACTCCCTATACAAGGATCAAAGGCGGCAACATACCTATTTATGGGGGACAGGTGGTCCTATCCTAAACAGGCATCCGCAGCAACATATGTGTGGCAGCCAATTAGCGTATCAGGATATAAGTTGTCCATCCCTGACTATCAGCAGGCATGGCAGGTAAATACTACAACCGGTGTGGCTGCTCCAGTAAATTTAGGAGGAGATGAGCAAGAAGTTGTAATAAGTAATACAGATAACCGGATTACTTATATTGGAAAGTGGCTGCGGGATACATTGTCCGTAAGAAGTTCAGACGCAAAGGATGCCCATTTCTCGATAGAATTTACCGGACAACAAATTGGATGGTATGGTCTATCCCGTCCAGATGGAGGATATGCAAAAGTTACCATCAAAAATAGTAAAGGAATTACAATACTTTCTTCAATTATTGATTCTTATTGTAAATACACCGTTTCTGAGTTAAAGTTTATCAGTCCTGTTCTTCCTAAAGATAAGTATACCATAACGGTCTCAGTTATGAGAGAGCGCGGTAACTGGTCTGACAAAAGAAAGCGTTTATATGGTAGCACCGGGTATTTTATCTCCCTTGATAAATTTATTGTCAAATTGTAGACAAACAGGCATATAGGAAAATCGACGCCTATTTGCCCGTCTGGCATTGATGCCAGATCTGCATTATCCGTGACATTTGGCCAAAAACGGTTTTTCCCCGGGAAATCCTTAACTGTTTTACAGAAAAATGTTGGACAATCTGTGCGATGAATATTGATTACATTGCTTGCCAATTTTTTTTGGTATGGTTTAAAACGAACCTTTATGGCAACGATTGCGTATATAGTCAGCTTTTCCTGATAGATCTGGATGGCCACTCAGAAATGGTAACCTATATTTGTTAATTATTGAAATTGATGAACATTTGGATTGATTGTACAATCAAGTGATTTAAGACGGTGAAATGATTAAATGCCATCAATTTTGGGAGTTGATTTACCGTAATACAAAAAGGTTCAGGAAAAGACCAAACCCATCCAATTAAAAGAGATATACAAAATGACTGAAAACACTGGAAATCGTATTATGATCAAGAAAAAATTTAGGATGGCGCTGCTGTTAATAGTGACAATTGCGCTAAGTCTCAATGTATTTGCCCAGGAGGTGTTTCCAGATGGAACCCCTATTCCTTCTTGGTTTAGAGAGAATAACCCTACTGATATAAGTAAACTGGGCCATCGTTACCGCATTACTGACTATAATGTTAAGCCGGACAGTACCATTATCCAGACAAAGAAAATCCAGGCGGTCATTGACAAAGTGGCTGAAAAGGGCGGAGGAGTGATCATCATTCCCAAGGGAACTTTCCTGAGTGGTTCATTATTTTTCAAACAGGGGACACACCTGCATCTTGAAGAAGGTGCCCGACTGAAAGGGAGCGATGATATTAGTAATTTTCCGCTGGTGATGACCCGAATGGAAGGCCAGACTTTAAAGTATTTTGCTGCACTGGTGAACGCTGACGGTCTGGACGGATTTACAATTTCAGGGAAGGGTACTATTGATGGTAATGGATTGCGTTATTGGAGAGCATTCTGGTTAAGACGTGCGTTCAATCCTAAATGCACCAATATGGATGAAATGAGACCGAGGCTTCTGTATGTGTCAAATAGCAAAAATGTCCAGATTTCTGATGTAAAATTGATCAACTCACCTTTCTGGACGACTCATTTTTACAAATGTGAGAACGTAAAATTGCTTGGCCTTTACATATATTCTCCCAAAAAGCCTGTAAGAGCACCGAGCACGGATGCAGTCGATATAGATGCCTGCAAGAACTTCCTTATCAAAAATTGTTTTATGTCAGTCAATGACGATGCTGTCGCATTGAAAGGCGGTAAAGGCCCCTTTGCCGATAAAGACAAAAACAATGGAAGTAACCTAAATATCATAATTGAAGACTGCACTTATGATTTCTGTCATGGTGCGATTACTTTCGGAAGTGAGTCTATCCATGACCGCAATATTATTTTGCGCCGCATAAAGGTAAATAATGCCCAACGTCTGCTATGGTTCAAATTACGTGGCGATACCCCCCAGAATTACGAGTATGTGCGGATTGAAGATATCGAAGGAAAAAATATTGGCAACTTTATCTTCATACAGCCCTGGACACAGTTCTTCGATCTAAAAGACGCCAATGATTTTGGCATTTCCAGTTGCAGCAACTTAACGATGCGCAATATCAAGCTCGATTGCGATAATTTTTTCAATGTCGGAGTGCCTGATATGCATGACACCTCAAAAGGTTACAGTTATAAACTCTCCAACTTTAACTTCGAAAACCTGCAGATAAAGGCCAAAAATAATACGGAAATTGACAAATCGATGGTAGAAAATTTCAAACTGAAAAACATAATTGTAAATGGAAAGAAGCAGTTCTAAGAAAAATTCCATTTAATTTCTAAATATCGCCCATCGCCAAATGGCCAATCATCAGATTGGCCATTTGGCGATGGGCGATATTTTTTCTGATAAATTTATAACTGGTTAACTTTTTGACGAGCGCGAATTTAGGTTTCACTTTCTGTTTAACATGCTATTTTGGATTTTAGGAGACAGCCACTTAAAGAAAAGTTATCGGTCCAGTAGACCGGATTTATATTTTGGGCTGCAATCTTGCCTCAAATGGCCACAACTAAAGGATTTGGAAATTGAATTTTTTTGCCCCTTTGAAGAAGCAATCCTGCCAAATTGAGTTATTTGTATTGATAATCAATTACTTTATTATTAATTTTTTTCAAAACTAACTGTTTATGGGAACGATTGCGTAATAAGTGTCGGTTTTACAGGATGGTGCAGGATGGTTTCCCGGAAATGGCTAGCTAAATTTGTTAATGATTTGAAATTGATAAACGTTAGTTTGGATTAAAAAATGACCAAACGGTTTGTGAGATTAGAGAAAGTGGATATTGTCGGGTGCATTTGGTAAAAAGAAATTGAAGCCACCAACTTCATACAACTTGTATTACAGCAAGAACCCGGTTGAAAAAGAACTGTCTTGATAATCAAATCTATTAAACGGGTTTTAAATGAATGATATAGCTCCGTTATTTTAATATTAATAATTATGAAAACGTATACACAGTCTGAATGATTTTTAACTGTTTTTCAAGCCTATAAGGCAATACACACTATAAAACGATTCCTATTCACCCTAAATATTCAAAAATGAATCTCCAAAAAAAAGTCGACCGGCGGCCCGGTCTGTCAAAAAAATGCAGAAGAAAAAGGCATTACTTGTCTATTTTCCTGCTCCTGTTTTTAACGGCTTTGTTTTCGGCTGATGGTTATGCCAGGTTTACGCCAAATTCGGTAAATGAGCTACAGCAGAAGCAAAAGGTAGAAGGTAAGATCACTGACAAGACAGGAACTCCTATTAATGGCGCTTCTATTTCAATTAAGGGTACTAAAGTCGGTACACTTAGTGATCGTGAAGGTGCATTTAGTTTAGAGGTCGCAGATCTTTCTGCAATCTTAACCGTTAGTTATGCAGGCTATAAAACCCAGGAAATAGCTTTGAACGGACAATCCACATTATCTGTAACCCTTGAAGAAGAGGTCAATGAGCTGGAAGATGTGGTCATGGTGGGTTACGGTACCCAGAAAAAAAGTGATTTGACCGGGGCCATCGTTAGTATATCTGCCGAGCAAATTGCACAGCGTCCTGTAACGAACGCCTTACAGGCAATCCAAGGCAAAGCAGCTGGGGTGGATATTACTTCCAATGAACGTCCAGGTCAGATGGGTAGTGTGCTCATCCGCGGTTCCAGGTCCTTAACTGCGAGTAATTCACCATTATATGTTGTTGATGGGATTCCCTTGGCTGCAGGTGGTATCGATGGGATTAATCCGCTCGATATTGAAACGATCGATATCCTGAAAGATGCCTCCGCGACTGCAATTTATGGATCACGTGGAGCTAACGGTGTTATACTGGTGACAACCAAGCAGGGAAAGGCTGGTAAGATGACATTAAATTATTCGGGGACGATGACGATAGAGAATCAGCAGGATCGCTCTGAAATGATGAATTCGCCGGAATATATTGAATTCAGAAGGGCAGCTTACAGAAGAGCGGGTCAATACCCCGATGTACCAACTGAAGAGGCGGATAAGAAAATCTTTGGTGGGGATAATTATGCTTGGGCCAATGTGCAGAAAGGCTGGGCAAATGGCAGCTGGAATGGTAGCCTGGTGCCCACCACAGATTGGGGTGATATGGTGTTAAGAACAGGTGTGACCCAGGAACATCAATTGAGCGCCAGTGGCGGTAGCGATAAAATAAAGACATATGCTTCTGTTGGTTACTTGTCTCAGAAGGGGACACAGAAAGGCCAGGATTATACCCGCTATAGCGGCAAGTTCAGTATTGATCTTAAACCTTTGTCCTGGTTCAGATTTGGTGGAAGTCTCTCTACAACCTATAGCATCCAAAACTATGGATATGCCTCCTCCAGCCCGTCTGGTGCAGGTGATTTATATTCAGCTGCACGTGGTATGTTGCCATTTGCAGTACCATTTGATAGTTTAGGTCAACGGATTAATTTGCCTGGCGGTGATATCAATATCCTCAATCCAATTGGAGAGGATAAATATAATATTAATGAAAGGAAGGTGCTTCGGACATTGGGACAGGTATATGCTGAAGTAAATATATTACCAGGATTAAAATTCAGAACGAATTTCGGACCGGATTTCTATAATTTCAGAAACGGCCGCTGGATGGATTCTTTATCTATCAACAGAGGTGGTGGGGAACCTGGTTCAACCAATTCAGCGGAATTGAATCAATCTTCGAAATTTTCCTGGACACTTGACAACCTGATTTACTATGATAAAACGATTGCCAAAGACCACAATATCCATGTGACTTTACTGCAAAGCTCCTCTTCCGACAGAACAGAAGTCTCTGACATGAGGGCCACGGATTTGCCGTGGAATAGTCAACTCTGGTATCAATTGAATTCAGTAGATGCATTAGACGGTTTTAGCAGTGGTTTAACCGAACAGTCTTTGGAGTCCTATATGGCCAGGGTAAATTATGACTATAGGGGCAAATATCTATTGACCGTCTCTAGCAGATGGGATGGAGCTTCGCAGTTGGCTGCCGGGCATAAATGGTCTTATTTTCCATCCGCAGCTGTTGCGTGGCGCTTGGATCAGGAGTCTTTTTTGAAAAATGTCTCCTGGATTCGCCAATTAAAACTACGGGCAGGATTAGGGACGACAGGTAATGCGGCGATTACTCCATATCAAACTAAAGGTGGTGTCCAGACATTATATTACACCTGGGGTAGTTTGGTTGATGCGGGTTATGTTTCCTCTGATGCTTCTCTGGCATCACCCAATCCCCTGGCTAATCCGTATTTGGGCTGGGAAAGAACTACACAGTTTAACTTGGGGGTTGATTTTGATCTCTTTCAGGGGCGCATTGGCGGATCGATCGATGTCTATAAATCGACGACAAATGATTTGCTAATGCAGGCGTCTATACCATCTGTGACGGGTTATACAACGACATTTGCCAATATAGGGCAGACCGGTAATAAAGGGATTGACATTTCGCTGAATACGGTAAATATACAGAGCCGTGACTTTACCTGGACAACCAATGCCACCTTTTCGTTAAATAAGGACAGGATTAATGAACTGTCAAACGGCAAGCAGGATGATATTAATAATAACTGGTTTATAGGCCGGAGTATATCTGTTTACTATGACTATAAAAAGCTGGGTATATGGCAAAATACAGATGCAGATTTAGCTGAAATTGCAAAATTTAATGCCAACGGCAGCAAATTTAAACCGGGTGACATTAGAGTCGCTGATCTGAATGGGGATTATAAAATTGATGCGAACAATGACCGGGAAATTGTCGGGCAAAACAATCCGGATTGGATAGCCGGCCTTCAGAATACCTTTACTTACAAAAACTGGGAACTGAATGTCTTTATCTTCTCACGCTTGGGCTTTACAACCGAAACTGGTAATGAACCAATGCAGGGTCGTTATGCGCAAAGGTTACTGGATTACTGGACACCAGAAAATCCAACCAATGCTTATCCTTCTCCTAATTACAATAGTGCGGCAGGGGACCCCTACAAATCGACTTTAAATTACCAGAATGGATCATTTATTAAAATCAGAAATATCTCTTTAGGTTATCATCTGCCAAGAAAATTTGCAGACAAATTGCAGATTTCTGATCTTAAAATTTATGCGCAGCTGACAAATCCCGGTCTGATCTATTCAGGCGTCTCCTGGATAGACCCGGATTTGGGGCGTTCTACCTATAACCGCGGTTTTGTAATCGGCGCTAATCTGGCATTTTAAACACCAAAGAAAAATAAATTATGAAAAATTATATAAAATATAGTCTACTGGTGATGGGCGGGCTCATGATGACCTTCCAGTCTTGTAAGAAGAGTTTTTTGCAGGAAGATTTAATCACTTCACTTAATACAGAAGACTTTAAAACACAAAGAGGCCTGGATGCCTTGGTAACAGGCATGTATCAGTCTCTTCGATTCCATTTTAATTATGAATGGGCCTATGCCACTACCCAATACGGAACAGATGAATTTGATGTGGGTGGTGACAGAACTAAAGAAATGTGGAATTCCTATAACAGTAACCTGAATTCTATTACCGGGGAAGCCCAGAGCGTTTGGGATAATATGTACGGAAATATTAATTCTGCAAATATCGTCATTGAAAATGTCCCTAAATACTATGGAGACGGTGCGGAGAAGAACACGCGTTTAGGTGAAGGCTATTTTATGCGGGCTTTTGATTATTTTAAATTGGTA
>DATJDF010000306.1:0-8125 GCA_035497555.1 Arachidicoccus sp.
AGGAGCAGGACCCGGCTACTGTATTTCTGATTAGCCTTAAAGCGGGGAACGCCGGGCTCAATCTAACCGCTGCTCAATATGTATATTTGGTGGATCCCTGGTGGAACCAGGCAGTAGAACAACAGGCGATAGACAGAACGCACCGAATAGGTCAATCGGATAATGTATTCGCCTACCGTATGATTTGTAAGCATACGATTGAGGAAAAGATACTGGCTATGCAACAGAAGAAAAAACACCTTTCAGATGAACTGATTAGCGCAGAGGAAGGGTTTGTCAAACAAATGACGGAGGATGATTTGCGCTTTTTGTTTAGTTAGATATCGTTTCAAATTGGAACACAATTTACTTGTGTGCCGAAAGGATTGTATTAATTAGGCGACCTTTTTATAATGGAGAACAGCCCAGAGATTCAAGACAATGGCCATAACTCCAATTGAGCGTGTTTGCGGTAGAATATCCTGCCAGCCGCTTCCTTTCAACATGACCATTCTTATGACTTTTACAAAGTAACTGACCGGGTTAAGTCTGGCAATTATTTGTGCCCAGTGCGGCATGCTTTCTATAGGTGTAAATAATCCGCCCATGAGTATAAAAATCATCATGAAAAAAAACATGATCAGCATGGCCTGCTGCTGCGTATGACTATAGGTCGATATGAGTAAGCCAAACCCAAGTACGGCCAGCAGATAGATCCACACAAAGCCGTATAATACAAAGAGACTCCCTAAAGACAGTATACCATAAAAGACCCAGCAGACGACTAGCCCAAGTGTGAAAACGATGTTTCCAAGTATCCAGAATGGAATGAGTTTGCCCAATATAAATAAGTGTTTTTTTATAGGTGTGACATTGATTTGTTCAATAGTACCAGTTTCTTTTTCCCGTACGATATTGAGTGCTGACAGAAATCCGCCGACCATGGTGATCAGTATGGATAGAATGGCAGGTACCATAAAAACCCGGTAACTCATATGGGGGTTGTACCAGTTGGAATAGGTAAGTTTTATTTTAGGGCCGCTTGCTACATATGGCGTCCGGTTAATTGTCCCTGCGCCTAGCTCCTGATTGAACCTTTGAAGTATGGAGCTGAGATAGCTCGCCCCGAGTCCCGCTTTTACACCGTTGATGGCATTAACTGCGATAAATAAAGTCTGATGGTGTTCCCTGACAAGATTTCTTTCAAAGCCTGCAGGGATTTCAAGTATGAGGTCCGATTTGTCCTGTTCAATATCCCGGTAAGCGACGCTGTACTGATCTGTATATTGCTGCAATTGGAAATATCCGGAAGCAGTGATGGTATGGGCCAGCCTAGTTGAAAAAGTGGAATGGTCGTGATCCACCAGTGTCAAATGAATATTTTTAATTTCATAATCGGCAGCGAGCGGCAGTATAATTAACTGTATTACAGGCATGACCATTACCATAAGCAAAATAGCCTTGTTTCGCCTTATCTGCCGGAATTCTTTTTTCAGTAAAAATATAAGTGTACGCATGGTCAAAATGCTTTGTTACTGTATAATGGTGCTATATAGTTTTTTATGGAATGGATACTATTCCAGACGGACTTTGAAGGATTTTAGACTAATCAGTAATAGAACGAAAGTGATTCCACATAAAATGCAGGTTTCCTTCCAGATAGCGACAAATCCGAGTCCTTTGATCATAATATTTTTGACAATAATGTAGAACCATCTGGCAGGAATCAGGTTGGATATCCACTGTAAGGCTACAGGCATATTCTCAATCGGAAACATAAAACCACTGAAAAGAATGGTGGGCAGTAACATGCCCATCAGTGAAATGAGCATAGCCGCCTGTTGTGACTTTGTTTTAATGGAGATTAATATGCCCAGCAGCAGACAAGTCAATATAAATAACATGCTTTCTGCTAAAAGCAACAAGAGGCTGCCTGCAACGGGCAGATGTAAAACAAATACACTCAGTAATAGAATCGTAACGACATTTAACAGAGACAGTAGAAAATAGGGGACGGCCTTGGCCGTAATAATGCCAATTGGTTTAAAGGGAGCCACCAGCAATGATTCCATCGTCCCTGTCTCTTTTTCCTTTACGATCGAGACAGCCGTCATCAGGACGCAAATAAGCATTAATACCAGCGCCATAACGCCGGGAACAAATTGAGGTGCACTGTCCAGTTGAGGGTTATAGAGCATCTTCTGCGCCACCTGGATTTGGCGCTCCGGCTGAGAAGGGTCTGAAGATCTGTTAGCAGATCTGGGTAGATTTGTCTTGCTAAAATCCTGGATGATTGCATTAAGGTAGGTTGTTAATGTGGTTGCCGTATTGGGGTCAGAGCCATCCGCGATCACTTGAAGCGTGATAGCTTTTTCTGTATTTAGTTTTTTCTCAAATTCAGTAGGAAAGATGACGGCCAGTTTAATGTCTCCCTTTCGAAAGGCGGCTTCCAGCTGATCATTTGGTAAATCTGGATAAACCAGATCAAAATAAGGATTAGCAGCGATCTTTTTTAATAATCCCTGACTCATCTGATCTTTTGAGGAGTCAACAGCTGCTATTTTACTTTGCTTGATTTCATTGGTCAGTGCAAATCCGAATATGAGGATTTGGACAATAGGCATACCTACCAGGATCAACAGCGTTCTTTTGTCGCGGATGACGTGGTAAAATTCTTTTTTGATGAGTGCGATAAACTGCTTCATGATAATTTCATTCGGTTCTTTTTGCACCTCTTGCTAATTGATAAAAGACCTCGTCCATCGAGGCAACTGAAAATCTTTCCTTCAAGGCCCGAGGTGTATCCAAAGCTTCAATTTTACCATCGACCATGATCGATATCCGGTTACAATATTCAGCTTCATCCATATAATGGGTGGTGACAAATACGGTGATATTTCTGGCGGCTGCCTGGTAGATCAGATCCCAGAATTGCCGCCTTGATAAGGGGTCAACACCGCCCGTTGGCTCATCCAGAAAAACGATCTGTGGATCATGCAGGATGGCTACTGAAAATGCTAGTTTCTGCTTCCAGCCTAAAGGAAGAGATCCCACCAGTTTCTTCGCTTCTTTTTGTAACCCGAAGCTGTTAATCAATGCTGATGTCTTTGTCTTTAATTGCTTGTCACTTAATCCGTAAATCCCTCCGAAAAATTCAATATTTTCTACAATGGTCAGATCTTCATAAAGCGAAAACTTTTGACTCATATAGCCAATCGTTTTCTTAACAGATTCACTTTGGCGGAGGATATCAAAACCACCAACAGTAGCTGTTCCTTGTGAAGGTGTCGACAAGCCGCATAGCATCCGCATGGCGGTTGTTTTCCCGGCGCCGTTGGCGCCTAGGAACCCAAAGATCTCACCCCTGTATACTTCAAAGTCAATGTGATTAACAGCGATAAAATCACCAAATTGTTTGGTAAGATCCTTTGCGGTGATGACTGTGGGCTGATCCATATATAAATAATTTAAAGAGTACCAATTTCATTGAAAAAGTTCAGGAAAGAAGTTGGATAAAACAGTCCTCAATTGTGGGCGAAGTGTCCTTAACTTCTACTTGCTCTAATCCTTTTGTTTTCAACCAGCCTGTTACTTTAGTGACAGTAGCTGCCTGGTCTTCTGATCCGGTACGGTGGAGCACCAGGTGCATATATTCACCAAATGCATAACTGTTGATGCGCCCCGGATAAGATTTTAGGACTTCGAGTAATTTAGACCTATTATTGGCCGTGGCGGCGAGTAGCTGGTCCGGGAATGCGTCAATAATCTGCTTTGGTGTATTGGTCTGTAAAATTTTGCCTTCAGACATAAATGCAATCCGGTCACACAGCGTCGCTTCATCCATATAAGGGGTAGCTACCAGAATGGTTATATGCTGTGTTTTTAATTGCTGCAACATTGCCCAGAATTCTTTTCTTGAAACAGGATCCACACCTGTTGTCGGTTCATCCAGTATTAATAACCGGGGTTTGTGGATTAAGGCACAGCAAAGCGCCAGCTTTTGTTTCATTCCCCCGGATAATTTGCCGGCGCGGCGGTCTTTAAAGGGGGCGAGTTGGTCATAAATGGCCTGGATTAAGGTATAATTTTCCTCGATGGAAGAGCTGTACATATCGGCGAAAAACTGGAGATTTTCTGCTACACTCAGATCGGGATAGAGCGAGAATTTGCCGGGCATATAACCAATTATTTGCCGGATCTGCTGATAGGATTTCTGTACATCCAGTCCGGCGATTGTAACGGTCCCCTTGTCTGCCAATAGCAGCGTCGCGATGATTCTGAAAAGACTGCTTTTGCCCGCACCGTCTGGTCCGATTATACCAAAGATCTCCCCTTTATTGATTTGGAGGGACGCATTATCAATAGCGCTTATTTTCCCCTTTTGATAACTTTTTGATACCCCCTGAACCTTGACCATTTCTTCGATTTGCATAATTGAACTGTTTTACCTTGTTTGCATCTGTAGATCAATATTATTCGGTGCCAGCAGTATCATTTCCCGGTGTAATTGTATGCTGTGAATGATTCCCCTTACTTCCATCAGCAGAATTAAAACGGACAGCGGCGTACTCGCCGATTTTTAGATAGCCGTCATTTTTTACGTGTATTTTAATCTCATAAACCTGGTTGGCACGTTCCTGCTGAGTCTGAATGGATTTAGGCGTAAATTCTGCCTCATCACTGATCCAGATTATTTTCCCTCCGTAGGTTTTATACCCCCCGCCGCTATTATCAACCAGTACCTGTACCTGTTCACCCAGCCGGATGTTATGAAGCTGATCACCTGTAATATAAGCGTGCAGGTCCAAAAAATCCAGATTGGCAATTTTGTACAGAGGCTGCCCTGTGGCAGCAAACTCATGAGCAAGCGCATATTTAGTCAGTACTGTGCCATTAATGGGGTTAATAATCCTGCATTTGGAAAGTTGATCATTTATAGCTGCTATCTGGACGGCAACCGGATTGGTTGACTTTTGAATGCTGGTTGTAGTAGTGGAGAGTGTCGATCTTTGAGCTGTTATTTTACGTTCAACTAATGCAACTGCCGCGTTTGCATCATCTAGTTGTTTGCCCGTGGCGGCGTCCGATTTTACCAGTCTTGTCACTCGGTCCCTTTCCTGTTTGGTGTGCCGGAGCTCTTCATTTAAGACTGCAATTTGCAGAGAAATATCCGGTTGCTGGCTGAGGGTAGCCCCTGTTTGCGCGATAAGTTGCTTTTTGCGTAATAGTATTTGGGTGCTATCAATATAGCCCATTTGCTGCCCGGCCGAAAGAACATCTCCTTCTTCTATATTAAACTGTTCAATATTGCCGGTCGCTTCTGCGGCGACAATGGTGGACTGCGCTTCAAATGTTCCTGTTGCATCAAAGGTTTCTTCTTTTTTGCATGCACTAAGCAAGAGTGCACCTAGGAAAATAACCATATAGAGTTTCATAAAATTTTATTTTGATTTGGAACAATAATAAGGGGGACATCTAAATTTCGGATAGAGTTACTGACCCATTGTTGCTTTTTGCCGATATAATAGATTGAGTAACTGAATCTGATGCAAAATCTTAGCTTCCTCTGCCTGATGCGCTTCATTCACCTCAAGGAGGTAATCATGTATCGTGAGAACGCCTTCCTTAAGCTGTGCGAGAGCGGTTTTTTTGACCTCGGTACGCAAGGTGATGATCTGATCATCGGAAGTCAACAAATCCCGGTAATGCTGAATTTCTGTCGATTCCTGGCTGGAGGTTAAGGCAGTATTGAATATAAAAGCCTGCTTTTCAAGATCAACCTCTTTCTCATTGATGTCAATAATACGCCGCTGCTTTCTGGCGGTATATAAACTATGCAGGTCCCAGCTGATTCGAATGCCACCAATATAATAAGGATCAAATTGATTGCTAAGCATATTAAGTCCCGGGCGGCCATATCCACCTTGCATAAATAGATCCAGTCGCGGCTGGTTGCCCAGGTCGGTAAGCTTTCGACTGACATCCAGCCTGTCCTTCTGCGCCTGGAAGAGCGCCAGTTCAGGTCTTTTATTATCTAGTGCATTGGTAGGGGCATCAGGCCAGATCAGCTGAGTCGTTGTATCCAAAGGCCGGTGAATAAACATGCCCAAAAGGGTGCAGTAGGCGATGCGGTTAGCCTGCAGAGTAATTGCCCGCTGTTGAAGCGCTAATAAGGCGGCTTTTAGAACAGCGGCGTTAGATCTGAGTGCAGTACCGGCTGCGATCATCGCTGTCGTTTGTCCGAGTGCCGAGCTGATATCCTGCTGATGTAATGCATTTTGTTTTAAATTTTGCTGCGCCAGTAGGGCCCCAAAATATAGTTCATTAATCCGTTTTTTTAATTGGTATAACTGTACCTCCAGAGATTGGTGTTGGGTGACGGCCTCCGCTTTTCGGGCTTCCTTTTCTACAGCTGTACGGCCCCCGTTGTAAATATTTTGCTCAACCTCTGCATAGACTTTATACTGATCTTTACTGAGAGGCTGAATAGGACTGTCCGGTAGATTGATGGGGATTTCGGTAACAGCGGACTGATAGGTAGCCTGGCCCCCAAGCCGGATCTGCGGTAAATCACCCGTTCCAATATTCTCAATGGAGAAGTCCTTTGATTTATCAATCAAAGCGTGTTTTTTGATCAGTGGATAATTTTCTCTTGCCAGCTGGTAGCATGAATCCAGCGTTAACGATTCCTGGCTGAAGGTAAACATAGGTATCGCTGTTAGACTTATAAGGGAGATTATCTTTCTGACTTTCTGATAGAATTGAAGCTTTCTTTTCATGACAGAAATTTTACTAAACTGTGAATAGTTAAATATAAACGGCCTGAAGAGTTTGTCTAAGAACTTAGAATCGACATAGCCCAGATCGGCACCTGTTTTTTGCGGGACTCAATTAATTTAATGTACTGTTTATCATTTTTTCCGGTAATGATTTTAAAAACGGGCATACCTACAAATGGCATAAGAATCATTCCTAATAGACTCATTAAAAACTGGATCGGAACGACGGCCGGGTTTGTCGCTTTAATTTGATGTATAAACGAAGATTGTCGAAATACCTTTTGGATAGGAGCCATTTCTAAGAACTGCGTCGGATGATTACGGATTTCACTCAGGACAAATAGGGGTAGATCTGGATTTTCGATTAAAATTTCGGTATATTCTGCGACAATATGCTCTATTTTCTCTTGTAATGTCGTCTCCTGCCGGACTAGTATCGGAACTATTGAACCAAAAAGCTTCTGCACTTTTTCTCTCATAATGATTGCAAACAGCTTTTCCTTACTTCTGAAATAGTAACTCAATAGGGCGAGATTGATGCCGGCTTCCTGCGCAATATCCCGGGTTCTTGTTGCTGCGTATCCTTTTTGTGTAAATACTTTTCGAGCGGCTATTTTTATTTTGTCTTCGGTGGAAGCGTCTTTATCTATTTTCGCCATGGTCATCGATTTGTTGGTATAAAGGTGGTAAATATTTTTTAATTGACCAAATGATTTAATCAAATGATTAAATCTGATCGCTTTCAATATTTTATAACTGATAGTTAAGCAGCAGATATTGAAAATAAAATGGGGTCAGATTTCGGTACTATTGAATATATTGGGATTAGACTTTGTTTGATTGTAATCAATTTCTAAATTATTACAATTCAAGAGTTAGGTCATACATATTCTTAATGATTTAATTAAAAATGTAATTTCTGATATACTGTAAAAATAAATTTGGCCGTTTTGTTATAAATGCTCAAATTTGTCATACCGCATTGATTTCGTCGGTCGACAATGCCTAACTGGTTAAGTATTATAAACTTCTTCTAATACTACTGCGTATGAATAAACTGCTACTTCTGCTATGGATACTGCTGTCAGCATGCTGCCTTGAGGCGCAAATCATCCACCGATCAGGTGTTTCCTCGGAAAAACCTACTGATCAAAATTTAATTAAACATTATTACCAACTCGGTCTGCAATACAAAAATGGCGATGGGGTCCCTATTGATTATACCAAAGCCTACGAGAATTTCAAACAAGCTGCAGTTCTGGGAGACGATCAGAGTGTCTATTCCGTGGGGTACATGTTATATAAGGGATTTGGCTGCCAACAGGACTATAAACAGGCGGCTGCACACTTTGCTCAGGGTGCTTACA
>DATJDF010000307.1:0-15356 GCA_035497555.1 Arachidicoccus sp.
GAAAAAGGAAAATTTGTGATGGTGGCCACAAACTCGAATGGCAAACTTGTCGCTAAAAAAAGAAGGGTAACAATCGGACTGATGTATCACGACACACTTGAGGTCAAATCCGGGCTGAATAAAGGAGACGTCATCATTTCTGACGGTTTCCAGAACTTATATGACGGGCAGCCTATTTTGACAGGTTTATAAAGCCGCGGAGCGCAAAGCAATATTTTATTCCTACTCATTTAATTCACTTTCATGCCTTCATTTGAAAACATACAGGGTAAATTCAAGCAGTTCAAACCGACCTCCTGGAGTATAAAAAATAAGACGTCGATTTACCTGCTCATGATTTTTGTCAGTCTTTGGGGGATCATTCAATTTGTCACTTTACCCAAAGAACAATTCCCGGATATCGTCATACCCACTATTTATGTTCAGACCATCTATGTGGGTAATTCTCCTAAAGATATGGAGAACCTCGTAACCCAACCCATCGAAAAGCAGATTAAGGGTATTACGGGCGCCAAAATAACCAAAGTCACCAGTAATTCTGTTCAAGATTACTCCTCCATCATGATCGAATTCGGCACCAACGTTAAGGTGGACGTGGCTCTGCAAAAGGTAAAAGACGCCATTGATAAATCAAAGCAGGATCTACCAACAGATCTGACCGAAGAACCGACCGCGCTGGAAGTCAGTTTTTCTGATCAGCCCATTATGTATGTCAATGTCAGTGGCAATTATGACATGATGCGACTGAAGGAATATGCCGATGACCTCCAGGACAAACTGGAAGAACTACCGGAAATCAACCGGGTAGATATGGTGGGCGCACCGGAAAGGGAATTCCAGATTAATGTGGATAACCTGAAAATGCAGGCAGCAGGGATTACTTTCACCAATATCTCCTCAGCTGTACAGGGAGAAAATATGGACATTTCTGGCGGGCTACTGCGTGTAGGAAATATGAAAAGGACCCTGCAGGTAAAAGGACAGATTAAAACGGCCGAAGATCTGAAACAAATTGTCCTGCGTAACAGTAAAGGGGCGCCTATTTACCTGAAAGATATTGCCGATATAAAGGATACCGTTAAAGAGCATGAAAGCTATGCCCGTCTGGATGGCAAAAATGTCATTACCCTCAATATTATCAAACGCTCAGGAGAGAACCTGATCGAGACCTCAGATCATGTCAAGGAAATTACCAGCCAGGTGAGTAAAGAAATCTTCCCTAAAGATCTGGACGTTAGAATTACTGGTGATCAAAGTAATACTACCCGAACCTCTTTTACAGATCTGGTCAACTCTATTGTCATAGGTTTTGTTTTGGTACTCATTATCCTTATGTTTTTCATGGGAGTCACCAATGCATTTTTCGTGGCCTTGTCCGTTCCGCTCAGTATGTTTGTGGCCTTCGTCTTTTTACCGGGCGCCAATCTGATTGTGGGCTCAGCGGTGACCCTGAACTTTATTGTACTATTTGCGCTGTTATTTGGTCTGGGAATTATCGTGGATGATGCCATTGTGGTCATTGAAAATACCCACAGAATATTCTCGGAAAACAAAGGCAGGGTATCGGCGGTCAAGGCCGCTAAAATGGCGGCCGGAGAAGTCTTTATACCTGTTCTCGCGGGTACACTGACCACCCTCGCTCCTTTCTTCCCCTTACTATTCTGGCCAGGAATTATCGGTAAATTCATGATTTACCTGCCGACCATGTTAATCTTTACGCTTACCGCGTCGCTCATTGTGGCCTTTATTATGAACCCGGTCTTTGCGGTCGATTTTATGAGTCACCCTGAAAGTGATGAGAAACCTCCCAAGTCGGCCATATTCAAACAGCCCATTTTCTGGGTGGCACTCGGTGTTGGAATCCTGCTGGATCTGATAGGTCAGCCATTTGCCGGCAACCTGATTATTTTCATCGTCCTACTGTCCATCCTGAATAAATATATCCTTGATGACCTCATACACCGGTTCCAGAACCGGGTGCTACCTGCGATTATGAACCGGTATGAGAAACTGCTCCGCTGGGGGTTAAAAGGCTGGCGTCCTGTCTGGCTTCTTGTGGCTACCTTTGGTATGATGATCGCCTCATTCCTTTTCTTCGGAGCGAGAAATGTTCCGGTGGTGTTTTTCCCTGATGGCCAGCCCAACCAGATTTATGTCTACCTGAAAATGCCGGTCGGTACGGATGTGGATTATACAGATTCTGTGACAAAAACACTGGAAAAGAAAGTCTACCATGTATTAGGAATGGAGAACGGCAAGACCAATCCGGCTGTGGAGAGTGTTATTACAAATATTGCCATCGGTGCGGCTGATCCGACAAGTGGCGATCGCAGTACCCGGCCGGAACTCGGCCGGATCCAGGTTTCCTTTGTTGAATTCGGTAAACGCGAAGGTGTTTCAACAGCACCCTATTTGGATTCTATCCGGGCAGTGGCAAAGGGCATCCCAGGCGCCGAGATTACAGTAAGTAAAGAACAGAACGGGCCACCGACAGACCCCCCGATCAATATTGAAATCGCCAGTGAAGACTTTGATGATCTGATCAGTACGGCAGTATCCCTGAAAAATTATTTGGATTCTATCCAGACGCCGGGTGTCGAAGAATTGAAGATGGATGTGGATCTGACCAACCCGGAAATCAGCTTTACGATCGACCGGGAACGGGCGATGCGCGAAGGCGTATCTACGGCACAAATTGGCCAGACAGTCCGGACGGCGCTATTCGGTTTAGAAGTTTCCAAAATCAAGGATGGAGAGGATGAATACAAAATCCAGCTCAGAAATGAAATCACGCAGCGCAATAATTTATCAGATCTGCTGAATATGAATATCAGCTTTATGGATATGGCCTCGGGACAATTCAAAAGCATTCCTATCAGTGCGCTGGTTAAGATTGATTATACAAATACGCTTGGAAGCGTAAAGCGCAAAAACCAGAAAAGAGTGATTACGCTTACCTCCAATGTATTAACAACGCAAGGCTTTACGCCTACTGCGGTAAATGCAGAGCTCGCTAAATTGATTGAACGCTTTACCCATAAGCCGGATAATGTGACCATTACGCAGACGGGTGAAGGAGCACAGCAGGCTGAGACAGGCGCTTTCCTGGGTAATGCCCTTTTAATTGCACTTATGATCATCATATTCCTGCTGGTTATACAATTCAATTCTATCAGTAAATCGGTCATCATCCTGGCAGAAATCCTCTTCAGTGTCATCGGTGTCATATTGGGTTATGCAATTACTGGGATGGAGGTATCGGTCGTCATGACAGGGATCGGTATTGTAGGACTTGCGGGGATCGTAGTCAAAAACGGGATCCTGGTCATCGAATTTGCAGATGAATTAAGATCAAGAGGCTTAAAAACTCATGAAGCGGTGGTGCAGGCGGGCAAAACCCGTATTATCCCAGTGATGCTGACGGCGCTGGCAGCCATCCTTGCCCTGATTCCGCTGGCCGTCGGATTTAATATCAATTTTGTCACCTTATTTTCCGATCTGAATCCGCATATTTATTTTGGGGGTGACAATGCGTCCTTCTGGAAGCCGCTTTCCTGGACAATTATTTTCGGTCTGGCCTTTGCATTTTTCATGACGCTCTTTATCTTACCCGGTATGTATATCATCGCCGAAAGACTCAAACGGCCTATGCAACGGTATTTCGGCGGCAAATGGGTATCCTTTCTGGGCATCCCGCCATTAACTTTGCTCTTCTTACCCTTGGTTTTCATCGCAATGTATAAACATAGAAAAGAAGTTAGAAGAAGAAAAGCAAAAGCGAATCCAAAAACAACAAATGACGCCTTTGTTGGCAGCTGGTTCTAAATCAGCCCTGATACTGAGCTAATTAGAATACAAAGGGAAATGCCTGTAGATCACGATAAATATCGGAATCTGCGGGCATTTTCCTTTAATACGCCTAATATATAATTTTAGCACCCGGCAGACTGGCAGGATTTATGTGAACAATTAGTATATCTAAACTATATAACAAATCTTATCAAGCCTAAAGATCGATATTTATGAATCAGATCAATATTACTTCAAACCGTCGATTAATCAGACGCAGTACTAAGCGTTCTTTTTTTATGCTTTCGCTACTCACTGCACTGTTAGCCGGTCTTTTACTGGCCAGTCGTTGTACGCCCGCTAAAAAAACAACGAACCACCAAAGCAATCCAAAACAAAGTAGTATGACCAGTATACAAGCATTAATTAATGGTGGAGATACGACCGCACTTAAAAATGCACTCGCAGGTGATTGGAAGCTGGATAGGATCTGCCATTCCTCTTTTGTTGGCCTTTCCTGTGACAGTTCTCTTAAACAACAGTGGCATATAGATAGTCTGGGAGGTATTTTTTGGGAAACTGACGGACAAGGCAGTACTTCAATTATCCCCGATGTAAAAGATCAATTTCATTTTGTTGCCCATTCAGGCGCCCGTGCTGGCAGTAGCAAAACTGCTTCCGTCTGGACGCTCTTTCTAAAAGAAACCAGGCGCTCCTATATTATTCAAAAACTAAATGCGGATTCTCTGCAATTAGCCGATTTCCCGTTGATCATGGATAAGACGACTACCTATTATTTGCATAAATAAAAGAATATAATCAAATAAACAAAACCATAGATTTTCAGTCTTTCTTCCCATTCACCAAAATAACCTGTTTTCCTTACAGGATTATACATCCTTATCACCGAGCAGTTCATTCGCCTTACCAATTGGGAGGGTAAGTATTGATCCAGTGAAATCCTCTGGACGGCAGTGAATAGTCCTTCTTTAATTTTCTGGTACTGATGATTTTGACCGGTACGGTATGGATATTTCCGTTAAAAAGAACAGTGTCCTTAAAGACGCTGTAATGGAGGAGACCCATGCTTGTGGTATCATCACTGCGAAGCCGGAACGTTCTCCGACTGGTATCGATATCGGTGGTTATCCATCTCTGCTCGCCTCTATTATCCTGAATGGAGATGCCTCCCGGATAATCGACGAAAAATTTCATCCAGGTCATAGAATCCTTTGCCAGACCGGAAGAAACAACGGTGTCTCCCCCTACAACAAAGCTGTGAATAGTATATACCCCCCCATAGGTAGCGGTTTTTTATTCAGCGTATCCCATAGTCCCGATATATTAGCATACAAAATATAGGCAATCAGCAGCACCTTAATCACTCTCAGGAGTAGGAGCAGCCATTTTTTTCTTACCTGAAGTCGGTTATAGTTCAGGCTGACTGTTTTTTGCCGCACAAAAAACAGATAAAGCGGCTTCAAGTCATAACTTAATATAAACAGGCAAAGCAGGACAATATGGGTGGAGAAGATTTATACCGGTACATCGTAATTATAATTAAGCAGTGCAACGTTTGTCATCACCGTCAGCGCAAAGAGTGCACCAAAGGTTTTGATCTTTCTGAACAGCAAAAGCATTCCTCCCGTACACTCCAATAAGCCGGAGATGAACGTGTAAGACCTGGAGGCACCCATAAAGGTCCAAACTATTCCCATAGGGGACATATCGCCGACCTTTTCTTCCAGGCGTCTGTAACCGTTTATCGGAAACTGGCCATTGAAAATTTTGGCAAACCCATAGTTCAGCATGGTATAAGCTACATAATAGCGTGCAATAACAATTGTAAAAAGACATAGCTGTCTGTATGACTGCCGCCGGCGATCCGCAATCATTACTAGGATCGCCAGAAAACATGTAAGAATCAAACTTTCAAGGATTAAAACATAGTCGTATAAAGTGTCACCACTACCTGTATTTTTTATTTTTGACACATCACTGATATGCAGAAGAGACCGCCCAAACCAGGAAGTCCCATTTTCAATAAAAACGAAATGAAACCCAAACTGGGAAGTCAGCATAAAGACAAAAATATACAAGACAGCCAAAAGCTGGAAAAACCTGGCCCAGGGAGAACTGTGGTGCAATGATTTTTCTAATTCCATTTTATGTTCGATAGTTGGTTACCTAAAGATAGACAATTATCTGGATGGCATCAGGATGTGAAAAAAAGTATATGGTCATCAAATTCGACCCTCCGCCTTGGTTAGGTCACAGAACCTTCTGCTGCACAAGTAAAAAAGAAAGAAACTATCGAAGGACCTTGCAACTTGAATCTTGCTGTAATATATAGCGTAATTGGTCTTTGACCCTATGTATTTATATCATAAAAAAGTTGACCATGGCCAACAAATAATGCACGCTAGATTCCTAATCAATTAACAGAAATTGGCTGCTCCATTTTAGTAATGACCAGATCTATTAAACTCAAAGAGATTAAAAAAATATGATCATTTGTAACAATTCCCCAGGCTGTTTCGCAAGGAATTTTGTCCAGTAATCATTTTTGTTCAAAATGCTTTACAGTTTCCCAAATACCTTCTTCAGTTTCAGGAATAAGGTAATTTAATCCACGCACAATCCGAGCTTGTATACTTTCAACAAAAGATCTGAACGAATCATTGTATTTAGTGAAAGCAGTATTATAATCAACATTTGAATGGAGCTCATTGGCTAAAAGAGCCGCACCCTGTATTGCTAGACTGGTTCCCATGCCCGTCGGAAAGCCCGAAGTATATGCTGCATCTCCAACCAATGCAACACGGTCTTCTGTCCAGGTTGGCATCTTAATTTGACAGAGCTCATCAAAATACAAATTCCCAGAATTGACCATAGTATCTAAAATTTCAGGCACTCTCCACAACCCGTTTTTAAAATTGTCTTTCAAAATCTGTTTATGTTGCTCTTTATTTCTGTAATCCCAATTTAGCTTCGGCGACCTGAAAACAAGCCCTGTATTGACAGCTTTATGAACCGGATAAATTATAGCCAGTTTGCCTGGTTCTTTATACATTACCCCTGAATCGGGCTTATTTGGCTGTAGATTTGGCGCCTCTGCAAAAGCAAAGTAAGCACCGAAAAATTTTGAATAAATCTTTTCTTCTCCAAAAACAAGTCTTCTTACAACCGAATGCGTTCCGTCTGCACCAAATACGAAATCAAAATTTTTGCACAGGCCATTTCTCAATGTAACTTCAACTCCGTCTGCCTGCTGAACTATTTTTTGAATGCTATCGTCAAAAAGAAATTCAACCTCATTTGGTGGGATATTTCCGTAAAGTATATCCACCAGGTCATCGCGATGAATTTCAATATCACCGACGTACTCGGGTTGAGCATTTATGGAAAAAGTAACAAGCGTTTCATTATTCGCATTAACAATTTCATCGCTGTGTATAAATTTCTTCGCTTTAATCTTCTCTAGTATGCCCATTTGCTCTACCACCTTTAAGGCATCACCGCGCACATCAATGGGGGAACCGCCTCGTCTTAGCCAGGATGAAATTTCTACAATTGTAACTTTGTAGCCGTGAAGGTTCAACCAATATGCCAATGTTAATCCTGCAATGCTTGCCCCTGATATTAAAACTTGTTTTTCCATGTCTTGCTTTTATTTACGGCACAAAAATAGTTGTATCTTTAGTAACAAAATAGCAGATTAAACAGTATAAATAGTCCTAAAAATTATGATAACAAAAACGGATAAACAAAGTATTTTTCAATTTGCGAATAAAATTGGTTACGATATAGGGGAAAATATGGCGCAAAATATAAAAGTACGGCAGCAAAAAAGCTTCGATTTTTTACCCGAATTAGCGATGTTTATTGTTTCGTATGTCGTAAAAAAGACCTTTGCGCGCCAAACCACTGCTCCAAAATTAATCAAAGACTGCATCTGCTTTTTCTTCGTCAATATGTTTGACGAAGATGAGCCGGGCAATGTAAACAAAGCACAAAAAGAACTGGCATATGTACACGCGTTTCCGTCAACTCATTCCCACGAGAGTCTTTTTAAAAAAAATTCCTACATAAAAACCGTTTCTGTGATTATTAGCGCTGACTATCTGAAAAGTTTTTTGAAACAGGATGGCGGTGGATACCAGTTTTTATTCGACAAGGACAACAATTTCCTAATTGAAGAAATTATGACGGACGATATTTTGCGTACTGTGAATGACATTGTGAAAAAAGAAGAGCCAGTAGCATTGCAAGATTACTATTATAAACTCAAAGCGATGGAGCTGCTTTTTTATCTATTTCAAAGTTTGAGCAAACGTGAAAAATCTGTCTATCAAAGACTAAATGAAAACGACATAAAATCTATTTACAGAGTCCGCGATAAACTTATTTCATCCTTACACAAACCAAGTACCACCTCAGAATTGAAGCAAATTGCCGGAATGAATGAGTTGAAAATGCGCAAGCTTTTCACGCAGGTTTTCGGTATGAGAATTTATGATTACTACCAGCACCTACGCATGAAAGAAGCTGCAAGGCTACTGCGCGATAAAAAACTATCCGTATCAGAAGTCGGCTTTGAAATGGGTTTTGAGAACCTGAGTCATTTCACGAGAGTATTTGAAAAATATATCGGCAAAAAGCCCAAAAAGTACAGTATGGAATTGACATAAAGGATACTGACAATAGTCCATAAGACGGAATCCAAAAGCCATTTTTCTTTGCAGATGACTCCAAAAAACTTGCCACCTCGCTGCAACTATTTCCCTATAACCAGTGCGCTATGACCGGTTGAGTACAATGTTAAGCGCTTCAGAATTTCTCGTCCTAACGGCAGACAGCGACCGATCATTAAAACAGGACATGAGAACCGATGGGTGTTAGTGGTTCCACCATTGGTCGATCCCGATTTTTATACTTTTTTGTTTAATTCCAAATTTCATTCATTTCCGTTAGTATGATTGGTTTCCCGTCGGTAACGACTATGGTATGTTCGTGTTGTGCCATATAACCTCCCTTATTTCCAACCATAGTCCAACCGTCATTTAGCGTTTCGCCATAAGTTGATGTTGTTGATATAAACGTTTCAATAGCAACAACAGAATTTTTCCTGAATCTTGTCAGATTAGACCGATCTCTGTAATTCGCAATTTCACTTGGCTCTTCGTGAAGGCTCTTCCCTATTCCATGGCCTGTAAGATTTTTGATAACTTTATATCCACGTTTCTTCGATTCAGTTTCTATCAGGTATCCAATGTCAGCAATACGAACGCCTCCTTTTATATTGTGGATGGCTTTATATAAAATTTGCTTTGAAGCGTCTATGAGTCTTTGATGTCGGTTGATGTCATCACCTAACACAAAAGAGCCGCCATTGTCAGACCAAAAACCGTTAAGCTCGGCCGAAACATCAATATTGATTAAATCCCCCTCATTCAATATCTTGTTCTCGGATGGAATACCGTGGCAAAATTCATTATTTACACTTATGCAAGTCCAACCAGGAAACCCATAGGTCAAATAGGGTGCTGATTTTGCGCCCAAGTCCGCAAGTATTGTTGCGCCATAGTTGTCTAATTGTTTGGTCGTCATACCGGGTTGAGCATAGTTTCGCATTTCTTTTAAGGTAGAAGCAACAGCTTCACTTGCCTTTTTCATACCGATTAAATCCGTTTGTTTTGTTATTGACATACTAGCTTTTTTTATCTGATTTTTAGGGTATTGTTTTAAGTGTCATAAATCGCCACAACTATAAAAACATAAATAAATTACATTTGTATTAATTCAACTGAGATTCAATGCTGTTGTACCCTACTTTTTGCAATTTACGACCAGCAACAGCTTAGCCAAATATGACTGTATCCTTGCCCGTTTTAGTGAGAGGCTGGGGTAAATTTAAATAATTATACATGATTGAAGAAATCTTTTTATTGCCATTGTAACTATTTTATCGTTGACACCATATGTGTCAATTAATGATTAACATAGCACTAATTTCGTCTAAGAAGCCTACCCTTTTGGTAGCTCAATTCATCCTTGTCAATTTTGGCAGGTGCCGTATAGGGATGTTCACCACCTTTTCCCAGGCCCATAATATGAAATACAATCCAGCCATGCAATTTTAGATAATCAGCAATCATGGACCGATGACAACGCCACCAAAGGACTTCTGAACACATAATTGCTGTCCGCTGTGCTTTAGCAATCTGCTCCAGTTTTTGTATCCCCGTTTTAAAAGCTGCGGTTTCCATATAATCAGCATATCCCTGGAAGGCCGGATGATGCCAGGCCGTATTGTTTGAATCCGCTGATGCCTTTCTTCTACCTCCGAGCTCCTTTAAATGCAGATACTGAAATCCCGCCTGGGGTAAAGAAATTTCCAGTGCTTCTTTATTGAACTGAGGATATTTTCTGGAACCGGGATAGCTTCTGATATCCACCACCATTTCAATTTCAAATGCCCGCAGCCAGGCATTGAGCTGCGCTAAGCTGTGGGTCGAATGACCAATGGTCCATATTATATTTTGAGTTGTGTTTTTTAACATGTTTACGGGCTTATTTTCACATTGCTAATTTTTAATCACCTCGTACTTGGTGAGCAGCGTCCCCCGATCATTTACCTTTTCAAGGCTTGTAAGCCGAAGGTCTATATCGAGCCTTTCCTCCATTGCAAAATTATTGCCCAGCCCGAAAACTTTAGGTTCAATCGTGAGCCAGACTTCATCGATCAATGCCGCCTTAAAAAAGGAAGTGGCGATATGTGGCCCCCCCAATAAAAAAAGCGTACTGCTTCCCGCCTCCAGGAACTGCTTATGTAAATCCTGCGGGCTTAGATCCGTGAATTCAAGATGCCCGCTGGTAATGTCTTGGTGATGATCATTTTGAAATTCATGAACTCGTTTTGTCATCACAACCACTTTTTGTCCCTTATTGGGATGAAAGGTGTTTTGATTTAATTCGGCCTCGAAGGTCTGGCTGCCCATAACAATCAGTGCCGACTCATTTCGGATTTTCAGAAAGTAAGCTCCATCTTCCGGTGAAGACCAGGCACTGACCTTAGAACGCCCCCATTTGGTAACTTTTCCATCTAAAGAAGAGACAAAAACAAGGATTACTTTCATAATAAATTATTTTAATCACATAAGGGTTTGTCAATAAATAACAACTGACAAATCAGCGCAATAACCGTGCGGTTTTGTATTCCATTAAATTGCGACCAGACGGCACTGGCAAGTCTATCAAATTAAAATGACCGCCCAAATTGGACGGTCATTATTAATTTTCAAATTTTACGTGAAGTCTAAGGCTTTTCAGCCTGGATCTCAGATCAAAAACTAAGAGTTGATGATCATCATCACCCCAAATAGGATTTTAAAGCACCGCTGTAGCGGGCTTTTTGTAAGCGTTTGATAGCTCTCTCCTTAATCTGACGGATGCGCTCCTTAGTTAAATCGTACTTTTGTCCAATCTGTTCGATTGTTATGCCATTTTCACCTTCCAGGCCAAAATAAGCATTCACAATTTCTGCTTCTCTGGGGCTCAGTGATTTTAATACCCGGCGGATTTCTTCCCGAAGTGAATCTTTCATTACATCATCATCGGTGTCGTCTGCGCCTTCCAGTAAATCACCCATAGCGACATCTTCTGCTTCATGTACAGGTGCATCCAGTGAGGTATGCCTGGTGTTGCTTTGGAAAATGTTGTTGATTTCTGTTTCACTCATTTCCAGAATGCTGGCCAGTTCTTCAGTACTGGGTTCACGTTCATGCTCCTGTTCAAAAGCCATGTACGCCTTGTTTGCCTTGTTGTACGTGCCAATTTTGTTTTGTGGCAAGCGGACTAATCTGCCCTGCTCTGCCAACGCTTGTAAAATGGACTGGCGAATCCACCATACTGCGTAAGAAATAAATTTGAAACCTTTGGTTTCATCGAAGCGTTGTGCCGCCTTAATTAATCCGAGGTTGCCCTCGTTGATCAGATCGCTAAGAGATAAACCCTGATGTTGGTACTGCTTAGCCACAGATACCACAAATCGCAAATTGGATTGAACCAATTTGTCTAAAGCCCATTGATCTCCCATTTTGATCCGCTGTGCAAGTGTTGTTTCTTCTTCAGGGGTAATCATAGAAATCTTCGAGATTTCCTGAAGATATTTTTCCACAGCTTGCGAATCACGATTGGTGATCTGTGTGGCAATTTTGAGCTGCCTCATAATGAAAAATGGCTTTAATTAAAATTTATAAACGTAAATTCATGTCGATTTGTTTCAAATTTATCATTAATTTTCCTATTTCTAACAAAAAATATCACAAAATCGGCCGCGAAGGTACGATAATATACAGTAGTAGCAAAAAATAGACCATTCTTCTCGACTCCACTGTTTGAATTCTATTGTAAATCAAAAGATTGCAGCCTGATTTAACAATCCCCTAGCAATCCCCATCAATCTGTTATTGTTTCCTAAAAAAGTCATTATCAAGGATTTGTGACTATCTGTCTTCAAATTTCAGAGCAAATACCGGCGCTCCACAGCATTATTTTTTAGCTGTCACATCTACCTTAAATTCTATTTCCTTTTTGATAATATTATCCCGTATGCTATTTTCAGAACCGTAGGTAATTCCCCACTTTGTACGGTCAATTGTAAAAGCAGCATTTAACACTGCCCCCAGGCTATCTGCCTGGATATGGGCAGGAAAGCTAATACTTTTTGCAATGCCTTTAATGGTCAAATTCCCTGTAACGGTCGCATTGTTATCCTTCACTTCAGCATTTATAGAATCAGTAATAGCGCCTTTTTTTACTTCAGTAACATCGAAGACAACGGTCGGAAAAGAATCTACTGCAAAAAAATCAGAAGAGCCTAGGTGTGCTTTCAATTTGGCGTTCCCCTCTGCGTCCTGGTTTGTTGGCTGGATGCCCTTCATATTAATCGTTACGCTGCCACCAACAACTTCACCTTTTACTAATTTGATACTACCTGTGGTGATCGGCACAAATCCTGAATTAGCACTTCCGATCAGCTTGGAGCCTTTCCAGAAGATTTTACTATTTGCAGTGTCTATATTTAAAATAGTACCCTGAACACTAGTGGCCTGGAGCGCGCGGGCTTCTGCCGTATCGGCTTCGGCACTTTTTGGCGTACTGTTACAAGCTATCAGAAAAAAGAGACTGCAGATAGTTAGAATTTTAAAATTAAGGTAGTTAAAGCGCATAAATTATGAGGTTTTAGAAAAAAATATAAATGCCCCCAAAAATACACTACTCGAGCATCGTTGCACCTGAATATTTGCCATAAGATTGTCAATTAACAAATTCTTTCAGCGGACCAGGCAATTTTGCAGGAATCCCATTATTTAGATTGGCCACCTACCTGGGTTTCCGTCCAAATAACGGCGCCTTCAGTGCCTTTCGAAACCAGCTGATGGATCAAACGCTGATCGACCTGATCTCTGTAATTGGAAGCACCCGCTGATTGCTGAATCGCTGCAAATGCAGCTGCCGCCCCTGTGGCAGTAATAGGTACCGGGGGACGTGATTGCTTCTTTCTCATAAGGGTCGGTTGTCCCGTTTTTGTCACAAAATCTTTATCCGTAAAAGAAACACCATTTAAGATACCGTCCTTATTTAGATCAACGAGATTATCACTATGATAAACATGATCAGTTCCAGTAAACATAGAAAGGAAATTGGTCGTAGAAGATGGTCCCGCCACAAAGTAATTTCCAATCATGTCCTGATAATGGTTTGCTGCAGAATGTCCGCCAACAAAGCCGCTCGTGCCCCAATTATATACAACATTGTTAACAAATTCAATTTCCGCTTTGGCCTTTGGATTACGGCTCTGGTTGTCGATCCAGAGTGAGTGATGTACACTTAAACGTGTCGGACCTTCCAGTAATGCGCCAAAACGCTGGGGATCCAGTGATTCACCTATCAGGCAATACTGCAATGTAATATTGGAACTCCCTTTAATATGCACGTTATCCCAACGCCCCCAAGTGACGGAAACATGATCAAAAATCAACTGATCCGAGTTATCTGCGATCAGCACACAACTTCCGCGCGACATATTAATGCTTCCATGGAGCCTGAGGTACCTGACGACCACCTCTGAGATCTTATTAAACGCAATAGAGGCTCCGTATAAAGTAATTCCTGGAGCGGGTGCACTCTGACCATTTATGGTTATATGTCCTGCCACATTTACCCTGCTCTTTAACCGTATAACGCCAGCCGTATCAAAGACAATGATTCGGTGGGGCTGACTTACCCCTTCCCTAAAGGAACCCGGTCCACTATCTTCCAGATTGGTAACATGATAGAGCTGACCGCCCCGGCCACCCGCTGCAAGTGCCCCAAATCCTTCTGCGCCCTTAAAAGCGATCTGCCGGGAAGTGGCCGCGGTTGCGGCCGGGCGCTGCGCATTTACCAGCAGTTGCCAGCAGAGTAAACTGCTTAATAACCAGAATTGCTTCAATTTCATAAAGTGCAGTTAGCTATTTAAATAGTACAATTAGAGGAAAAGATTACGGATTCAGCAGGTAGATTTCGCTACCGGCCAGTAAAAAACAGCCCAGTCCAAAGTCCTCGAAATCAGGTTTATGATCGTAACCAACCGGCTGACTTTCTTTGGGTTCTTTGCCCGTTCCCTGGACATAGCCCAAAAATCCATTTTCATGCAGTGCTGAGCGCACCATACCGTCCCATGCCTTTAGTGCAGAAGGAAGATAGGTTTTCTCATCCAGCACATGATGGCGGATTCCCCAGGCCAGTCCGTACGTGAATAACGCAGTGCCAGTAAGTTCCTTGCCTCCAAAGTGCCCCGGATCATCCAGGCTGACATTCCAAAATCCGTCAGAGCGCTGGCGGGTGATCAATGCGGCCATCATGGCCTTATAATCATTCAGATAATCCTGATAGTGTGGCGTCTGGGTTGGAATTGTCTGCAGTACCCGCACGAGTGCGGCCACCACCCAGCCATTTCCCCGACTCCAATAGCAATCTTTTCCGTTCGGTTCTTTGTATGGCGGCATAAAATCTTTGTCACGCCACCAGAGTCCGTCTGCGGGATTATAGAGTCCTGTACCCCCGATTTCACTGCGTGTATGATTATATATCGCCCACATTTTCTGGTAATAGGCAGGCTCATTATAGTAATTACCTAATTGAGCAAATACCGGCATGGCCATCTGAATGGCATCAATCCAGTTCCAGTCATCTACTTTGGTGGAGGCCACCATAGCGTCTATGGAAGCTTTAATATTATGAATCCGCATTGTATCCTTATTTTGCAGGAATAATTCAAAATAAGTCTGGCCGGCACATTGGTTATCAGCATTACGGGTGGTATATCCACCTCTTAAATCCCAATTATGATCATCTGCCCAACGGGTAGCATAAGATAAAAGAACCGGATCTTTACTAAGCTGATACAGTGCCATTAAACCTTCATTGTAAACACCGCGTGTCCATATATTACTTGGCCATGATTTTTTCTTTTCCGGTACATAAATAATTTTTTTAGGATCCGGCCATTTATCCATAAA
>DATJDF010000308.1:0-3175 GCA_035497555.1 Arachidicoccus sp.
ATGCCAATAATTCTTTCTTCCAGATTATCGGCTAAAATTGTTTGCCGCTTACGTACTATCTCCGGTTCAAAGCTTCCGCTACGATCGCGAGGGGTGGATAACTCCATCGTTCCTTCACTAGTTCGTAACTGCTTGCTACCATGACCATTGCGACGATTACTGGGGGTTTCTTCTGGCAATTCCTGCTGTAAGTGATTTTCCATTTCTGCTTCTAGGGCAGCTTCAAGAAAGGACTTGAATAAGGGAGCTAAGGCGCCGTTTTTTCCAAGTAAAGGACGGCCTGTTTTGAGTTGCTCCAAGGCTTTGTTCTTGACCTCTTCGTAGTCAAATTCAAACGTTTTCTCTGTTTTTTTCATTGTGTGTGTTTTTAAAGTTCGTCTTATTTAGCGAACTTTGACACACTTTAACTTACAGCCTCTCTATTTTCTCTAATGATCTTGGTCGGCCTTTAATAGGAATACGGCTGTCTTCTAATAATTTTTACTTTTTTCATCCATGCATACTAGTGGATATGCAGGATCGAATTCCATATTGTATAAACTTAATAAATTATACATCCTCTTTCTATACTCCGCTGTATCCACGGTGAGGTATTTTAATAAAAAAGGCCCTCATTTTTGATAACAATTTGTTGATGGCCCCCAGATTGTTAAATACTTTCTGGAATCTTGTAGTGAATATTTGAATATAACTCAATTAATGGTTGGCTATGGAGTGTAAACTTATTCATTTCATTACGTTTTATAGTATCTCTTGACGTAATTTGCCTGACTCCGTAAATACATTGGATCGAACTCTGGACCAGGTTTTGCTGATTTTATGCTTTCTAACCTTTGCGTACCTCTGGGTGGTTCTAATTGATTTGTGGCCAAGCATTTTACTCACCTCTTCTAGTGAGAATTCAAAAATGTTAAGCATCATGTCTGCAAATGTATGGCGGGCAAGATGGGTATTTAGATCTCTGTTGATTCCAGCGATTGCTGCTAGCTCTTTGAGATATCCATTGTATCTGGCATTACTGTTTATTGGCAGTAAACGCCCTTGGATGATCCTACATGGATGATTTGCATATTTGTCGATGATTTCACCTGCAATGGGCATGATCGGTACTATTTCTAAAACGCCAGTTTTGCCTCTTTCTTTGCTGAGCCAAAGCTCGCCTTTGATGCCGACTATTATGATATTTGCTTCTGTAAGTCCGTAGACATCCTGGAAGGCGAAACCGGTAAAACATTGGAAGATGAATGCATCCCTGACTTCTGCCAAACGTTCAATTGTAATGTTTTTTTCCCATAGAGTTTTTACTTCATGGAATTCCAATGGTGGTACGTCGGTTTCATCACCACCGCAACGAAATTTTTGGATGGGGTTTTTATCAATAAAGTTATGAGTTTCGGCATAGGAAAGTATCTGCTTAGTGTTTTTGATCTGTTTTTTTGCGGATGCTTCACTAAGTAGTGGATCCCTGTCAATTGTCAGGTAATTATAGAATTTGGTGGCAAAGGAATAGTCAATCTCATTTATTTTTAAATTGACGTCCTGATAGACTTCTTTGATAAAGGTTTCAATTTTTTTTCTGGTCGCTCTCCATTGTTTCAACGTTTCATTAGATCTGAGGTTTTTTTGAACCATTTTTTCTAATGAGTCAATATTCATATCGGCTACTTGTAAAAGAGTCGGTATTTTTACGATTTCTGGCTTAGGTGCGCCTTTTTTTTGCATGGCTGGCATGCCGTTATAGACGTTTTTAAGCATTAGGGGCGTTACCTCTTCAAATTCTAACTGCAGTAACGTAAAATGTCGCTCTAGGTCTGATGTGATCTGATTGAGCCGTTGGTTGATCCTTTTGCTGTCAGGAAAGCTTTTTGCTTTTTTAGTTTCATTGTCCCACTCTTCTAAATGCGCCTTTTGGCCAGTGGCAAGTTCCTCTTCAGCCCCTTCAATACTCATTCTGCAGTAAATAGGAGCATAGCCTTTAGCATCGACTTTGGATTTACGCTGCCATAATAAGAGCGTCAATTTTTGATTACTTTTCATCGTTTCAATTTTTAAATGAACATTTAACTGTTCTTTAAATCGTATCGCTAGTCACTTTCTAAAAGATACTGGTGCCCTAAATTTAAGGGTTCCAATAGGGCACCAGTTTTAATGACTCGAATTGATGAAAAATGACCTATTTAGTTATAAAATACGCTGTATTTGCGCTATAAAAATGCAAAAAGGCGCTATTATTAGCGCCTTATGTGATCCCGCTGGGACTCGAACCCAGGGCCCATACATTAAAAGTGTATTGCTCTACCAACTGAGCTACGGAATCTTCCAAAATTTCAATCTAACTTTCTGTGAATCAGTGAGCTTGACCGGTTAATTGGAGTGCAAAAATAAAAGAAAAAAGATAAACGCCAAACTTTTTATTGAAAAATATTAAAATTAATTTCCTACCCCTTGATACTGTTGCTATTAGTCCTCTTGACAATTCCTGCGACAGAACTTATTATAGAGCTTTTCGTAGATTGGAATGATATTATTGATATTAAACTTGAGTGCTTGCTGATAGGCGCGTTCCTTAAATTCTGCCAATAGCGTATCATTTTTGAATAATTCAATTGCTTTTTTTGCAGCACTATCTACATCTCCAATTTCAAACAAGAATCCCGTCTCTCCATCAATATTCACTTCAGGTAAGCCGCCTGCATTACTGCTGAGTACAGGAACATGTGCAGCCATTGCTTCCAAAGCCGCCAATCCGAAACTTTCATATTCAGAGGGAAGAATAAATAAATCAGAAATTGCCAGAATCTCTTCCATCTGTTCCTGCTTACCCATAAAGCGAACTTCATTTTCAAGGCCAAGTCTATTAATTGTTTCTTCGCAAACGGGTCTTTCAGGCCCGTCACCGACCATAAGTAATTTACAAGGGACTTCCTTGTGTGTAGCTGCAAAGATCTCTATAACGTCACATACACGCTTTACCTTTCTAAAATTTGAAGCATGTACCATTATCTTTTCTCCTTTGGGAGCAACGGCTTTTTTAAAGGCGTCGATGGGTTTTTTATCGAAGCGCTGGATATCCACAAAATTGTAAATAACCTGTATATCTTTCTTGATCTTAAAATATTTGTAAGTTTCTTCTCGGAGGTTGTGAGAGACGGCCGTGATGGCGTCACTCTGGTTG
>DATJDF010000309.1:0-3306 GCA_035497555.1 Arachidicoccus sp.
AGAAGGCGGATGTGGCTACATTCAAGGCGGTCAGTGTAGTGCCCTGGGGCAGCTACGAAGGGCAAACGGTATATAGCTACCATTTGAATAATGGTCAGGGCACCAAGCTTGCTATTTCCAATTATGGTGGTACAATTACCAGCTGGACCTTCCCTGACAAAAAGGGCGATACCAGCCAGATTATCGTTGGCTTTGATAGTCTTAGCGACTACCTGGCCCATCCACCTTATTTCGGGGCACTGATTGGCCGGTATGCCAACAGGATTGCAAAAGGACGCTTTACGCTGGAAGGTAAATCCTATCAGTTGGCGGTTAATGACGGCCCCAATCACCTGCACGGCGGCCTCAAAGGATTTGACAAAGTGCTCTGGCAGGTAGAAGTACCCGACAGTAACAAAACGGCGCTGGTGCTGCATTATACTGCTAAAGACGGCGAGGAAGGTTATCCCGGTAACCTGAGTGTCACGGTAAAGTATGAACTTACTTCTGACAATGCACTGAAGATAACTTACGACGCCACTACCGACAAGGCCACTGTACTCAATCTAACCAATCATAGCTATTTTAACCTCACAGGTGATCTTAGTAAGACTGTACTTGGTCAGGAACTGACCATCGCCGCCGCTAATTATTCCCCGGTAGTTAACCAGATTCCGACCGGGCAACCTGTCACTGTTGCCGGCACTGCGTTTGATTTTAGAAAGGGGACGACCATAGGGGCAAGGATTGCGGAAGTACCCGGTGGTTACGATCATAATTACGCCTTAGATACCAAAGGAGATATTAGCAAGGTCGCAGCAACTGTATTTGATTCGGCTTCGGGGCGTGAGCTTCAGGTATATACCACGCAACCAGGACTCCAGTTTTATTCCGGGAACTTCCTAGACGGAACCCTGACGGCCCATAAAGGCCAGAAGATTGTCCAATACGCAGGAATGTGCCTGGAAACACAGCATTATCCCGACAGTCCAAACCAACCGGGATTCCCAAGTACGACATTAAAACCAGGAGAAAAATTCCATGAAGAAACCATATACAAGCTGACACTGAAAAAGTAAGTATAAGTAGCCTCATCACCTCTTTTTCACGTTTAGGTGATGTTATTAAAAAGCCGGTGGTACTGTTTGATGCCCTTTGCATGAAGGCGGATAACAGGCCACCGGTCTTTTTTGCCCTGACCGTTTGAAGTTTTTGACCCGTCCTAATTTAGCTATACACTAAAAAATTAGTGTATTATGGCAGAAAATTTAGTAATTGAGGAAAACAATGAGAAACGTCCAAGATTTAGTAGGCAATTAATCCTGGAGATTGTTAAATCTATTGAACGAGGTGCAACCAGAAAAGAGGTTATCGCTCGTTATGGGATGTCTAAAAGTACTTTAAGTGGTTGGGTTAGAGATTACGGCAGCCCTGCATATTTAGCCAGCTTAGAGCCTTTGAGCGCATCGATGCGTCGATCACTTGTACGAGGTGTACTGGAGGGTGGTATGAGCGTTAAAGAGGCCCAGTCAGCCTATGGGCTACCCAATGTTCAGACTGTAAGACAATATTTAGGTGCTGCAGAACGAGAAAAGGCCGAACTTAGTGAAATATCAACCAGTATGGCAAAGAATGAGACAAGAGCTGAGCCCATATCTTTGGAAGATGCAGCAGCCTTAAAAAAGGCCTTAGAAGAAGCCGAGCTCAAGATCAAGGCACTCAATACTCTTATTGATGTCGCCGAAGAACAATTTAAAATTGCGATCAGAAAAAAAGCTGGTGCCAAGCAGTCGAAATAATGAAGCACGACTATCCTGATATTAGCAAGGAAGCCTTGTGCCGACTGTTTGGCAAAACCCGGCATGCCTATTATGATCGTCTATGGCGGCAGGTTGATAATAGCTTGAAGGAGGATCTTATATTGCAATGTATACAAGAAATAAGAAAAAAGCTACCTCATGTGGGCACCCGTAAATTACATTACTTGTTACAGAGCAAGCTTGGGGAACATGAATTTCATGTTGGTCGAGATTACTTATTTGAACTATTGGCTAGCTATAAAATGTTGATCAGGCAACGCAAAAGAAAAGCCGTTACAACTGATTCTAGACACTGGATGCATAAGTATGCAAACTTGATAGAAGGGTTGGCTATAACACGCCCAGAGCAACTTTGGGTAAGTGATATTACCTATGTTAGAATTGGTAGTCACTGGAGCTATTTGAGCTTGGTGACAGATGCGTATTCACGAAAGATCATGGGGTTTTGTTTTCGCAATGATCTGTCCGCACAAGGATGTGTGGATGCATTGGAAATGGCATTGGTGAACCGCTGCTATGATGACCGTCTTATTCATCATTCGGACAGAGGCTCGCAATATTGCTGTAAAGAGTATGTAGGACTGCTTCAGCAATCTCATATAGCCATCAGTATGACGCAGAGCAGCGATCCCCTTGAGAATGCCCAGGCAGAAAGAGTCAATGGCATTATAAAAGAAGAATTTGATCTACACTCATCGAGTCTTGGCTTTGAGCAAACATATCAACAAATTAAGGAAAGCATATCATCATATAATTATATTAGGCCGCATAGCAGCTGTAATTATATGACCCCTGATCAAGCACATGGGCAGCAGGAACCTTTAAAGAAAAGGTGGAAAAACTATCCACGATTTAAGCCCAGCATATAGATCGTTTGGCAGTAAAAGAAGAGGCATAAACGGTGCAATTATACATCATTATTAAAAAGTGTCCGGAACCTATAATTATTTTAATGAGATGGAGCGAAGCGGAAGCAAATTAAAATAATTATAGGGGGGGCACTAAATAAAAAATGTATCTTTATAAGACTTCTTTAACATAAAATTTTTCCTGTAAAGTGTTTTTAGGATTTAGAAAATCGGTTGTATAACATTTTCAGGATTTATCCATTCACCTGTATAGCTATAATAGGACCAGACAAGGTGACCCGATACCGGACATTTTGTGTCCGCTATTGAACACTCAATTTCAGAGGAATTTAATAATTAGCTGATAATCAATATGATAAACAAATGGCACTTATTTGGACATAAAATGATCAAATAGGAAAAATGCAGGCAAGCTATTATTTGAAAATTGCGTGGAGAAATCTAAAAAATAACAGATTTTACAGCACGCTAAATATCCTGGGTTTAGCAATGGGTCTCGCAACGAGTATTATGCTACTGATTTGGGTGCGATACGCGTTTAGTTTTGATAAATTTAATACACATTATAAACAAGTCTATCAACTTAACTCAACTATTAAAACACAGGACGGAAAGACGACCTGGGCTCAGGCGCCCGG
>DATJDF010000310.1:0-9028 GCA_035497555.1 Arachidicoccus sp.
GTTTCGTTTTCGGCTTTTTATACAGAAATCTAATATGAGGATGAAAAAATTATCTGTCATAGCACTTATATTCGTTAGCGGGGCAACTCTTGTTAGTTGCGGCAGTGATGTTAAACGTGATCCAGGCTATGTTTACATGCCGGATATGTTTTACAGTCGTGCCTATGAGACCTATGCACAAAGAGATTCTTCGCAGTTTACTGAGAATGAAGCGGAGGCTGGAAGGAAGATTTTCTACAATAATCAGCCGGCAGCCGGAACCATTGCAGTTGGAGAGGATATGCCTTTTCCACTGGCAAAGGATAAAGTTGGCGATACGACCAATTATGTGGCTTCCAAACTGTTGGCAAATCCTGAACCGCCTTTAACGGCAGCACAGGCGACAGAAATTCATCGTCTATACCTGATCAACTGTGGTATCTGTCACGGGGCAAAGATGGATGGTAACGGACCACTTTATAATGGCGGTAGCGGACCTTTCGCTGCAGCCCCTAAAAATCTGATCGGCGATCCAGTCGTTTTGAAGATGCCGGAAGGTCAGATGTTTTATTCTATTGAGTATGGTAAAGGGATGATGGGTAGCTATGCTTCTCAATTAAGTAGAAAGCAACGTTGGCAGCTGGTGCATTATATAAAGGCAAAGCAGGCAGAAGCAACTGGAGCTGCTGAGGCGCCGACGGATGTTGCCGATTCAACAGTACTGGCATCAAACTAATAGAAATTAAACGTAAAGCACTAAGATTAGATTAAAAGCAGAGATTGAATTTTTAGATTAAGTCGATTTTTTTTATCATTATAGCAGCGATTAAACATTATTTACAATGGCATCAATAAAAACACAATTTGTAATTCCATCCAAAATGAAGACCTGGTCTTATGGGCTAATGGGCATTGGAATTATTGCGTTCCTGATTGGTTTTTTCACTATGGGGATGAGTTCTGATCATCAGGTAAGTGCAAATTTCTGGGGCACTGTTATGTATAATTCTGTCTTCTTCCTGTTAATCACAAATATTGCGATGTTCTTTATTTGTGCATTGACGCTTGGGATGTCCGCCTGGCAGATTGCATTTAGCCGGGTATCAGAAGCTATTTCTGCTGCAATGCCTGTATTTGGTTTGATTACAGGGATCTTACTGATTGGTATTGTAATGACAAAATCACATATCTATCATTGGACAGATATGGACGCGGTTAATCATGATGCCTTATTATCACATAAACATGGTTTTTTGAACGCACCGTTTTATATCTGCTGGACAGTAGCTTCTATCGGTCTTTGGGCTTTACTGGGTGCAAGAATGCGTAAAATTACTGCCGAAGCAGATACACATTATTTGGGTGCACAGGAAGGCCAGAAATTTATCTGGCGCAAAACAGTTAATGCTTCTTTATTCCTGGCATGGTTTGCTGTTACAGCAGGCTGTGTTACCCCTTGGATGTGGCTGATGAGTATTGATGCACACTGGTATTCTACGATGTACAGCTGGTATATTTTTGCCAGTAGCTTTGTAGGCGGCTTAGCACTTATTACTTTATTTGTTATTTACCTTAAAAACAAGGGTTATTTGGAACTAACCAACCAGGAACACCTGCACGATTTAGGTAAATTTCTTTTTGCCTTCTCTATTTTCTGGACTTATATATGGTTTGCACAGTATATGTTAATTTGGTACGCAAATCTTCCGGAAGAAACTATTTATTTTAAACATCGTGTTCAAGGTGAATATAAAGGTGTCTTTTTCCTGAATTTAGTTATTAACTTTGTCTGTCCGATCCTGATTTTAATGTCCCGGCCTTCAAAACGTAACTATACGATGATGACCTTTATGGCGGTATTGTTACTATTTGGTCACTGGCTGGATTTCTATCAGATTATTATGGGTAGTATCTCGGCTGAACATATCACGTTAGGTTGGTTGGATTTTGGAATTGCCGCTTTATTTGTGGGTATTTTGATTTACACGGTAGGTAAGGCCTTGACAAAACGCCCTTTAGTACCGAAGTATCATCCATTCCTGAAGGAAAGCATTGTTCATCATACCTAAAACACTTTTAGCTAGTAGTTCAAATATTAAGATTAGAAAATTATTTTAAGCAATATACATTATGTCAATGTTTTTTACCATCGCCGCAATAGTTCTGATTGTGATAGTGATTTTCCAGATTGCTAAAGCAAGTGAGTACGTTTCTGTGCTGAAAGGCGAAGAAAAATCTTTTAAGCAAAGCAATAAGGTCAATGGTGCTTTGATGATTGTGTTTTTGATATTGGGCCTTATCGGCGTTTACTGGTGTAATGAATTACTCTACCCAAGATCTACTTTGGTAGAAGGGTCAGCGAGTATTGAGGGGGAGCAGGTGGATCATCTTTTCTGGATTACACTGATATTGACGGGTATTGTGTTTTTTGTTACCCAGATTTTACTATTTTGGTTTTCCTACCGTTATCAATATAAAGAAAACAAAAAGGCTTTTTATTTTCCACATAACAATACAATGGAAATTGTCTGGACATCTGTTCCGACGATTGTACTGTTGATTCTTATTGTGTATGGTTTGAGAAGCTGGTTCCTGTTTACGGGTGATGCTCCTAAAGGCGCGATGCAGATTGAGGTGACTGGCCACCAGTTTGCCTGGAATTTCCGATATCCGGGTGCCGATGGTGTTTTTGGGAAAAAGTACTTCAAAGACATTGATCCTGCGAACTCAAATCCACTTGGTATTATTTGGAAAGATAATCCTGAATTAAAACAGAAGGCAGATCCGGCCGCATTTGATGATATTATGACCGGTACGATGTACTTGGTGAAAAATAAACCTGTTGAGCTATTGATTTTCTCTCAGGACGTTATCCATGACGTGGGTTTACCACAGTTCAGGTTAAAAATGGATGCTGTTCCAGGAACGCCGACCCGGCTTTGGTTTACGCCTAAGTATACAACGGAGGAAATGAAGAAGATCACAAACAATCCCAATTATACTTATGAGCTGGCTTGTGATCAGCTTTGCGGAAATGGTCACTATTCCATGCGTGCGGTGATTGATGTGGTAACCCAGGCGGAGTATGATGTTATTATGGCCAAACAGAAGCCCGCTTATTTTTTAGCGTTCCCCGATAAGGACCCGGATGCACAACCGGCTGCAGCTACCGATTCAACAGCTGTACCAGCTGCGGGCGTGGCGGTTAAAGCCCGGTCAGGAAAAGATACGGCGGCACTGGCCAAAAATTAATTTTAGGAGCAGATAAGATAGAGCATAGATATTGAATTTTTAAAGACATAATCATGAACAACGAAGCTGTAATTCAAGCGGGTACTTCCGCCGTCCACGTGGCAAGTGCCCATGGGGAAGCCCACCATCATAAGCAATCCTTTATAACTAAATATATTTTCAGCCAGGATCATAAGACGATCGGTAAACAGTTCTTGATTACCGGTATTATATGGGCGATTCTGGGTGGATTCATGTCGGTTCTGTTCAGGCTCCAGCTCGGTTTTCCCGATACGGCATTTCCCTGGTTGGAAACCATTCTGGGACATTGGGCGAAAGGTGGTCATATTACCCCTGAGGCGTTCTATTCATTAACGACCATTCATGGTACCGTGATGGTATTTTTTGTATTAACTGGTGGATTGAGTGGTACTTTTGCCAACTTTTTGATTCCCCTGCAGATTGGTGCACGTGATATGGCCTCACCTATGATGAATATGCTGAGTTACTGGTTCTTCTTTACTGCGAGTGTCGTCATGTTGTCCTCGTTCTTCGTAGAAACTGGTCCATTTGCAGGTGGTTGGACAGCCTATCCGCCGTTAAGTGCGCTTGGTGACGCTTCTCCGGGTTCTAAAACAGGTATGGACTTATGGCTGACCTCCCTAATTCTATTTGTTATTTCTCAACTACTAGCAGGTTTGAACTATATCTCCACTGTATTGAATATGCGTACCAAAGGCATGAGTATGATGCGGATGCCACTAAGTACCTGGGGGGTATTCCTGCAGGCTATTTTGGGTGTACTTTCCTTCCCTGTGTTATTATCCGGTTTCATATTATTGATATTCGACCGTCACTTTGGAACAAGCTTCTTCCTGTCTGATATTTATATTCAGGGTGTAGGTGCACTCGCACATGAGGGTGGTAATGCCATTCTTTACCAGCATCTTTTCTGGTTCTTAGGTCATCCGGAAGTATATATTGTTATCTTACCTGCGATGGGTATGGTTTCTGAGGTCATGTCGACCAATGCACGTAAGCCGATCTTTGGTTACTCAGCGATGGTGATGTCCATGTTTGCTATTGTAATTCTGGCCTTCCTGGTTTGGGCGCACCATATGTTTGTCACAGGTTTAAATCCGTTCTTAGGATCAATATTCGTACTCTTGACGCTACTGATTGCGGTTCCGTCGGCGATTAAAGTGTTTAACTGGTTAACAACGCTCTGGCGAGGTAACCTGCGGTTTACCCCGGCGATGCTGTATGCGATAGGGTTTGTAAGTATCTTTATTTCCGGAGGTTTGACTGGTATCTTTATGGGTAACTCCGCTATTGATATCCACATTCATGATACTTATTTTATTATTGCGCATTTTCACTTGGTAATGGGTGTAGCTGCCTTCTTCGGGATGTTCTGTGGGGTGTATCACTGGTTCCCTAAGTTTTATGGTCGCCACATGAATAATACACTAGGTTATATACATTTCTGGATAACCTTGGTAGGTGCTTACCTGATTTTCTGGCCGATGCACTACGAAGGAATGGCGGGTATGCCAAGACGTTATTATGATTACAGCAACTGGGAGAGTTTCAAGCAATTTGCGGAGTTGAATAAGTTTATCAGTTATGCGGTGATCATGACTTTTGCGGCACAGTTCCTGTTCATCTTTAATTTCTTCCATTCTATGTTCAAAGGCAGAAAATTGACCGTTAAGAATCCTTGGAAGTCTAATACACTGGAATGGACAACACCGATCAAAACGATCCATGGCAACTGGCCTGGGGAAATTCCGGAAGTCCACCGCTGGCCTTATGATTATAGCAAGGACGGTCATGATTTTATTCCGCAGACAACCCCGGTAGGTGAGGAAGACAATCCTTTGTACCAGGATCCGGAGCCGGGAAGAGGTGCATAGCGCTTCGTAATGACCTTAAGCGATCATACTCGATTAAAAGTATAAATTAATCATGCTGATGATTTTAAATTAAAGCATCAGCATGCTAAATACAAGATTTTTGAATAAAGAAAATTCTATCTCCTACAGGTTGTCAGCGTCCGTTAAGGATTACATGGCACTTACGAAATTCACCCTGAGTTTCACGGTAGTCTTTTCTTGTGTTATCAGCTACCTTTTGTCACCTAATACCCTGGTGTCGAATGTGACAAAAATAGTGGAGCTCTTTGTAGCAGGTTTACTAGTGACTGGAGCGGCAAACGCCATCAACCAGGCCGTTGAAAAGGATACGGACGCGATGATGAAACGAACGGCAAACCGTCCCGTGGCGGCCGGCAGGATCAGCCAACAAAATGCATTGTTATTTGCATATATAACCGGGATACTGGGGGTGGCAATGATGTGGTATTGTTTTAATCCACAGGCTGCATTACTGGCTGCCTTTAGCCTTTTTCTGTATGCCTATATCTATACACCGCTTAAGAAAAAAAGTTCTATTGCGGTTTTGGTAGGCGCATTTCCGGGGGCTTTGCCTTGCCTTATTGGTTGGGTGGCCGGATTTGTACCAGGGGGAGATAACAGCTGGTATGGAGGATTGGTGTTATTTTTGATTCAGTTCCTCTGGCAGTTTCCGCATTTTTGGGCTATTGCCTGGGTGGCGCATAGTGATTATACAAAAGCAGGGTTTAAATTGTTACCTTCGGATAAGGGCCCAACAAAAAGTACAGCACTCAGAGCGGTTATTTATGCCGCTATGATGGTACCGGTTGGAATGATGGCTTTTGTCAATTTTGGGGGTCGGCCTTTGAATGATTTTGGATCCCTTGCTGGAAAAGTGAGTTTTGTAATTGTATTGATATGTAATCTCTTTATGGTGGTACAGTGCCTGCGACTTTATGTCAATATGGATGTAAAATCCGCCAGGAGGGTAATGTTTAGCAGTTATATATATTTGCCGGTGGTATTATTGGCCCTATTATCAGCAGTAAGCAAAAATTTTTAAATGACGAGCGTGCAGATTTCTGAAAATAAAGGAAGATTACATCCACACAAGTTTCTTTTGTGGGTAGGGATGGCAAGTATCGTCATGATGTTTGCGGGACTCACGAGCGCGTATGTTGTAAAACGGTCCTTTGCGAACTGGATGGAGTTTTCACTTCCTCCGATTTTTTGGGTGTCAACGGGTGTTATCCTGTTAAGCAGCCTGACAATGCATCTGGCATTGAAGAACTTTGTGGCGCATGAGCGTAAGAATTATAAGACACTCATCACAGTTACGGTAATACTCGGTTTGCTCTTTGGTGTATTGCAGTTATATGGGTTTACGCAGCTGCATGAAAAAGGAATCCAGATTTTTGGAATTGGCAGTAATGCCTCGGCGTCTTTTCTGGGGATTATTGTAGGACTACACGCACTGCATGTATTGGGTGGCATTGTTGCCTTGATGATAATTTTCTTTAGGGCATATGGCACCAGGGTGAAGCATTATGATAAAACCCCTATTGAAATTGTCGCGATCTATTGGCATTTTGTAGATATTTTGTGGATTTATCTGTTTTTGTTTTTTAGCTTTACTTAGGATAAATTTATTTGTAAATCGTTTATTGAGATTAATATAAAGTAAATCATTTTTATTCGTTATTATGGCACATACAGCAGCAATACATACCGAGAAGCCGAGTAAATGGAGCGGTGGTAGCAGTCCTTTTAAAGTGGAATATGGCAAATTGATGATGTGGTTCTTTTTGCTGAGTGACTCCTTTACTTTTGGAGCCTTGTTAATCGCTTATGGTACTACACGTTTTGCCACCATTGGCTGGCCTGACCCGAACGTTGCCTTCAGCAAATTTCCGGGAATTGCCAGTAATGCACCCCTGATGTTTGTGAGTTTGATGACATTCGTTCTGATTATCAGTTCGGTGACAATGGTTCTGGCAGTACAGGCTGGTAAAGAGATGAATAAGAAAGAGGTTGTAAAATACCTGATTCTTACCATTGTTGGAGGATTAATCTTCTTGGGTTGTCAGGCCTGGGAATGGAATCATTTATTTCATGAAGGCGCCTGGTGGGGTGCGAATCCTTTCGCCAATGCAGATGGATCTCAGTCTACACAGAATTTTACCAACTTTTTCTTTACAATTACCGGGTTTCATGGTTTTCACGTATTTTCTGGTGTGTGTATTAATATTATTATGCTGATTATGACACTCTGTGATAAGTTTGAACAGCGTGGCCATTATCTCATGATTGAAAAGGCAGGTTTATACTGGCACTTTGTTGATCTGGTCTGGGTATTTGTATTTACTTGTTTTTACTTAGTTTAACCCTTAAATTTAATTTGTTACAAATTCATTATACATGTCAAATTTAGAAACTTTAGAAAGCGGCGGACACACACATGCGCATGCGTTTGACTCCAAAAAAGTAAAGCGTGAAATCTGGCGCATTACGCTATATCTGACAATTTTAACGATCGTGGAACTGGGTTTAGGGTTCCTGATGATGCCCTGGCCTGAGGATAGCCTTAAAAGACATTTGGTGAAAGGAGTTGTTATGGCATTAATGCTCTGGAAAGCCTTCTATATCATTGGGTACTTTATGCATCTTCGCCATGAAGTTCGTAATATGATTATGGTGATCGCTATCCCGGCTACCTTATTTATTTGGTTTATTGGAGCCTTTATCGGAGATGGACAATCTTTTAAGAATCTCAGGGCCAGAATGGATCCTTACCATGTTGAACGTGCCAAATTACCTATGGAAGTTACAGAACATGAAGGAGGTGAAGTGCATCATATGGAAGTGCCTGAGCGTAATGCTGTACAAACTCCTGTAGATTCGGCAAAAAATCAGATCCACCAGTAGTCTGTTAGACGTTTATATTAAAATTTTTAAAAAGTCACCTGAAATCTTTCGGGTGACTTTTTTATTTTCCAATTTTTAGGCTTTTTAAACAAATTATAGTAGACCTTTGCGCCATTAGGCATTTTTGTAGTTCCATGATAGAACCTAAGGAACAATTTTAACAGGAGAAATCCTAGAAACTGTATTCCATGAGTAAAAAAGCTTTATTGGGTATTTTTATTGCCCTTATTATCCCACTGACGGGCTATTTTATATTAAAATATGAGAGCGGAAGAGCTATTAATATGCCCAGGCATTATTTGCTGGACAGTGTCACCACGCGAGTGCAAAATGGGAAGATGGAAAGGGACAGCATTTGGCACACTGTAAAGGATATCCGTTTAGTGAATCAATTAGGGGATACAGTTCGTTTATATGATTTGAGAGGGAAGGTCATTGTTGCAGATTTTTTCTTTACGAGTTGTGGTTCTATATGCCCGGATTTGACCCGGCATATGGTAAAACTGCAGCAGTCATTTGAAAAAGGGGGCAATCAACGGGGTGAGTTGATTGGTAAAAATAATGTTCAGTTTTTATCTTTTTCTATAGATCCTAGCCGTGATTCTGTTTCCCGACTCAAACATTACGCAGATAAGTACGGCGTGAATCACGATAACTGGTGGTTTTTGACAGGGAACCGGGATTCAATTTATAATTTTATTTTCCAGCAACTGAAAGTGGATAAATATGATGATTCTACGCCTATCGATCCGAATTTTGCCCATACGGGCCGGTTTGTATTAATGGATAGGGATTTTAGTATTCGTGGATATTATAACGGATTAGATACGGTTGATGCATTGCCAAAGTTAGCAGAAGACATTGGTAAATTGATGGTAGAAAAGGATGTAAAAAATCCAGATCCTTTGCCCTTCGATCCATCAGAAATGGCTGTAATCTTCTTTATCGCTGTTGTATTGGTTGCATTTATTGCGTATGCGCTTATGAAAAAGAAAGCT
>DATJDF010000311.1:0-1878 GCA_035497555.1 Arachidicoccus sp.
TTTTTGAACGCCCCGACGGTTAGCTCTTTAAAAGTACAACGGTGTACATCATCTAATACAATTGCCGTTCGAAAGTCTGATTTAACAGCCGATAAAGCAACATTGCCAAAATGGATGTTTTGACCGTGTCGTATATACATGCCCCAGGCAGGAAGTTCACCAAACATCGAACTTTCAGGATAACCCTGCGCATTTTCCTCTATAGCATGCATATTATGAACGGACACCTTCGCATCCGCTTTAACTAAGCCTCCCGGAAAACGGATATCTATATTTTCAAATTTAATGTCAGCGATAACCTGACCTGGCAAACCGGCAATAATAATAGCCGGAAGCATTTTGCTTAGCTCTTTTTCAGCCCTGATTTCAACATGAACATTGCGAATGGTTACGTTCTTTATTTGCCCTTTTCGTGTTCCTTTGCGGGCTCCGGCACGCAGAAATATGCCATTACCAATATTTACAGCCTGTAACCCGTCCACCGCTATATTTTCAATAATAGCCCCATCCACTGCTTCTAAAGCAAGTGCCGATCGGTGGGTGTCAAATACTGTATTATTAACTATATGTATATCTTTAAAACCACCAAGAGATGCTGTTCCAAATTTAATACCACTGGCTGCGGTGGTTATTCGATTGTTCTCTATCCATATATTTTGATTAAGCGCATCACTTTTCAGTGATTTTAAACATATCCCATCGTCACTACTGTTAAAAGAAGCGTTACGCACTTTAAAGTTATTACAATCAACTATATCAATTCCGTCGTTGTTCCAAAACGCCCTGCTCTCTACTTTTACACTATCAATTATTACATTTTTACATTGGTTATAACACTGAACCCAACATGCGGAATTTTTAAGCGTAATACCTTTTATCTTTACCTGTTCACAACCGAAAAAATTGATAATCATCGGCCGATTATCTTCGTTAGGACGGCTGGCGTTTCCACCTTGAATCAATCCTTTTTTGAGCAGTTCACCCACAGCCGCTGCCAGTGCTTTGCCCTGGCCATCAATAGTCCCCTTATCCGTTATGGATATATTATGCTGGTTCAATCCCAAAATTAAAGCCAGAGATGAGTTGTAATTATGATCAAAAGGGGTGTTTTGACGATCATAATCAAACGGCCCCACAGAACCGAGTAAGACAGCTCCCTCATCCAGTTGTATTGTCACACCGGACTTAATATGTATGCAGCCTGTCAGATAAGCCCCTTCTCCGAAAACCAGTCTGCCACCGCCATGGGTGCTGATATAATCAATTCCATACTGTATCGACTGCGTATTAAGCGTAACCCCTCCTGACTTAATGCCAAATAAAGATACTGGGTAATCTTTAGCTGCTGCTGAAAAGCCGTTCAGTGTAAAAAGTGCAGCAAACAAACCCAGAATTAACGGTTTTAATTGGCTCATAACTTTCATTATTTTAAGCGGGTTAAAATAGTTTTTTTCTTTATCTCTATTGGGTCATGCAACCGCTTCACTTACTTGGATTAAAGAATTAATCAACACACACCCTACAGCCACTTCATGGCAACTACTTTGCAGATACTATCGCCCCCTATTGTGTCCCTGCTGTTAAGGCCGCATTTGCATCCGCCATAGCAACGCCTACTTTTGAATCCGCACAACCGTAATACATGTATAGTTTGTTTTTGTATAGGACCATTCCTTCAACAAATACAGTTCCGGCCGGATACTGACCGCTTTTTTCAAAAGCAGCCTCGGGTTTGAAAAAAGGCTTTTCCAGTCGGCCCAATATTTTTGTGGGATCTCTACTGTCAAATAAAACCTGGCCGGCGCTATAGGCGCCAGCGGTATAGGCTTTTGCACTGGTCTTATCCGTTGCATTCTTTCCATTATATAAAAGTACAAT
>DATJDF010000312.1:0-2757 GCA_035497555.1 Arachidicoccus sp.
GTCAATTTAAAAAGTGCCAGCCTGGAAGAGGTCCTGCAGCAGCTCTTTAGAAACCAACCCCGACTGACCTATTCAATGATTGGTAAAGTCGTGATTATAAAGCAAAAACCGGATGTAATAGACCCGGACAATTTAAACAAGGCCTCCCTTACGCCTATTATCCCGGTACGATCCATACTGGTTCATGTAGCTGATTCCACAGGAGCGGCTATGGAATTTGCCAGTGTGCAGATAGAAGGAACAAATCTGGGTGGCAAAACCGACATAAACGGAGATATTACTTTAAACAATGTACCGGAAAGTGGATTTCTGATCGTTTCCTTTGTTGGGTACCGGTCTGAAAGGGTCGCTTTAAGTGCACAAACCAAAATCAGCGTGAGACTCCACGGATTATCTTCCGATCTGGCTGATTTTGTCGTGGTAGGTTATGGTACACAGAAAAAGGAAACACTGACGGGATCAGTGGTTGCGGTTAAGGGTTCAGAAATCGTTAAGAGCCCGGCTATTAATGTCGCCGGTGCGCTCCAGGGACGACTCTCCGGTGTGATCATCAATAGCCGCTCCGGCGAACCGGGTCGCGATGATCCTTCTATCAGCATCAGAGGCAGCAGCACGACCGGCAATTCATCCCCGCTGGTCATTATTGACGGTGTGGAAAGAAGCGGACTCGGACAATTGAATCCAAACGATATTGAAAGTATATCTGTATTAAAGGATGCCTCAGCAGCCATTTATGGTGCCAGGGCCGCCAACGGTGTCATCCTGGTTACCACCAAAAGGGGAATTCCCGGATCAGCGCCCCGTGTCAATCTGAGTTTTAACCAGGGGCTGACCCAACCTACCCGTAATCCGGTTATGGCCGATTCCTATACTTTTGGCAAAGTCTATAATGAAATAGAAGCCGGTGAAGGCAGGGATGCAAGGTATACGGACGCAGAACTTCAGAAATATAAAGACGGCTCTGATCCGGCTTATCCAAATACAGACTGGTATGGCTTTATCGTGAAAGACTGGACTACCCAGCACAGAACGAATCTTTCTGTAAGTGGTGGTAAAAATGGAACGACCTATTATCTGTCACTTGGAGAAGTGATGCAAAATGGTCAGTATAATGGCGGCACTGAAAAAATAAAGCAATATAACCTCCGTTCAAATATCGACGTTCAGGTAACCGATAACTTCAAAATCGGCATGAACCTATCGGGGCGTTTTGACGATAATCATTTTCCTTTTCAGGGTGCCAACAACCTGAACAGCCATATATTCCTGTATCAACCCAACTGGCAGCCTTACTGGCCTGGGACTAATTTTGCTGAACCCAACAGGGGCAATGAAAGTATTACCAATTGGGTGAACGACAATAACGGCTACCGGAACGTCAGTACGAATACCTTTCAGACGACCTTATTTTTTAACTGGCAATTGCCATGGGTAAAAGGCTTGTCCTTTAATGGAAGTGGCAGTTATGATCCTCATAGTGTATTCACCAAAACCTTTCAGACACCCACCTATGTCTATTATAAAGACGAATCAACCGGAGAATATACCAGGGGACGTTCCGGCACCGGCGCTGATTTAGCTGACTTAAGAGACAATACTAGTTTAGGATCCCTGTTTTATTTGGTGGAAAAATTAAATTACGAAAGAAAATTCGGACGTCATAATGTAAAAGTATTACTCGGCTACGAGCAACAGACCATAAAGAATAATTCTGACGAAGCCTATAGAAGTGATTTTATATCAACAGTACTGCCACAAATATTTGCCGGCAGTAGCGATAAAAGCAAGCAAAGTAATGACGGCAGGGCTTCCCAAGGTGCACGTAAGAATTATTTTGGCAGAATCAATTATGATTACGAGGGTAAATACTTAGCAGAGTTTACCATGCGGCGCGACGGTTCACCCAATTTTGCTGCTGGTAAAAGATGGGGCAATTTTCCAAGTGCATCTGCTGGCTGGCGGATCTCTGAGGAAAAGTTTATGAAAAAATTTGATTTTATAAATGACCTGAAGATCCGGGGTTCCTACGGTATTATGGGTAATGACCTGGTCGATGCTTTCCAATACCTGACGACTTACGGTTTTAAGAACAATTACGTGATCGGCGGAAATGACGTCACTGGCCTGGCGCAGACCGGCGTTCCCAATCCCGATATTACCTGGGAAAGAGCCAAAACGGCCAATATAGGACTTGACGCGAAGCTTTGGGGCGGTTTACTGGGCATTACATTTGACTACTTTAAAACCAGAAGATCGGACATCCTGACAAAGAGAACGGCTGTCATACCTGGCTATACCGGACTCACTTTGCCGGATGAAAATGTAGGAATAGTAGATAACAGAGGATTTGAGTTAATTCTTACCCATGACAACAACCGTCATGAGATAAAATACAGCTTCTCCGGCAACCTGGCATTTGCCAGAAACAAGGTCATATTCGGTGATGAACAACCGGCAGCTGAGCCTTATCAATTGGCCACCGGTCGTCCAATTGGCTCAGCCTTATATTATAAGGCAATCGGGATCTTTAAAGACCAGGCCCAGATTGATGCGACACCTCATTACCTGAATGCGCGCCCGGGTGATATTATATATGAGGACGTTAATAAAGACGGTAATATTGATGCCCTGGACCAGATTCGAATCAACCAGACCAATGTGCCAGAAATAACGTATGGCTTTACGACTAATATAAGTTATAAGAATTTCGATCTGTCTTTCTTACTTCAGGGTCAGGCAAATGCGAAGCAGTATTTT
>DATJDF010000313.1:0-3431 GCA_035497555.1 Arachidicoccus sp.
ACTGACACTGGCCGGTGGACGTAAACTATTACTGGACAGTACCGCTTCGGGCGTACTGGCACTGCAGGGGAACCTCAGGGTTATGGCATTGCAGGGTGGACTGGCCTATATCGCCCTTAAGGGCGCGGATTCCTTAATGCAGCAGAACTGGCCGGATACAACCCAACTGGCCATGGACGAGGATAGAACCGCACTTGAAATCCAAAATACATTATCTACACCCAGAGGTGCGCGCTATCATTTGACCTTGTCAGACGGAACGAAAGTCTGGATCAATGCAGCGTCTTCTATTACTTTTCCTGTAAGTTTTAGAGGACGGGAACGCCAGGTCGCCATCAAGGGCGAAGCCTACTTTGAAGTCGCTAAAAATGCTGCCAGGCCCTTTAAGGTCACTGTGGATGAAATGGAAGTGACCGTACTGGGTACACATTTTAATATCAACGCTTATAGGGACGAATCTACCTTGAATACAACATTACTTGAGGGTGCAGTAAAGGTGCGTAATCTTCACAACTGTTTTTCAAAGAATATCCGGCCCGGGCAGCAGGCAAAACTCTATCCAACAGATGAAATTAAAGTCGCTTCAGTAGATACTGGGCTGGCCACCGCCTGGAAAAATGGGTTATTCCAATTTGAAAAGGCGGATTTACACGTGCTGTTAAATGAAGTTTCCCGGTGGTATAATATTCAAATTGAATGGAAGGGAACAGGTAGCCCGGATCTTTTTACCGGTACTATTCCACGCAATTTAAAGCTTTCGGAATTGCTGTCCGTGCTGGAGTATGCCAATGTGCGGTTTAAACTCACCAGTAATAAACTAATAGTCTTTACTTAAGCATTTTTTAAACGATCTAAATTCTTACTCAATAAAATAAACATTATGTAAAATCTTTAAAAATAAGGCCCGCAAAATATCAGTAGAAAAAGATGTGGAGCAGCAGATTCGATGCAGGTTCATTGGAACTTTTTATACTCCTTTTTTTGACTCATTTCTTGAAATAAAAATCTAAATTATGCAATCACTCAATCGGAGGCTCGAGCCTCTTTTAAGCATTAAAAAGCACGGCATTCATGCGAAGCAGTTATGGTCGGCTTTGAAGCTCAAGCTGATATTGGTTATCATGCTGGCTTTCAATTTACAGACGCAGGCCAAAGCCTTTGCGCAACATCTAAGCATCGATATGAAAAATGCAGATCTTAGAGCCGTCTTTAAACAAATCAAGGCGCAGACGGGTTATGATTTTTTTTATAATGAGTCCATGACAAAGCATGCTCGGCCGGTGACCCTGCGTGTGAAAAATCAACCGCTTAAGACGGTGCTGGATCTTTGTTTTCGTGATCAACCCTTTACCTATGCGGTTGTTAAGAAGCTGATCGTAGTAAAGAACAAAACAATCCCCCCAGAAGAAAATGAGCCGCCGGCTGCCGTAAAACCGGCGGTCCGGTTTTTAGAAATAGAAGGCACCGTTTCCGACTCCACGGGAGTGGCGCTCAGCGGCGTATCTGTTCTGAATTCAAAGACCCGCAGGGGAACTTTTACCAATCCCCAGGGGCACTATGTCATAGCTGCCACCGCCGGAGACGTGCTTGAGTTTTCCTATATAGGCTATGATACAAAATCGGTGACGGTAGCTGATGAAACTCAGATAGACATTCAGTTAGTGCAGTCCACCTCGACGCTCAGTGATCTGATCGTTGTTGGTTATGGCACACAGAAAAAAGAAGATCTGACAGGTGCCGTCAGCGTGCTAAAATCAGAACAACTGGAAAACAGACCGGTAACCAGCGTGGGTAATGCCTTACAGGGTACTATGCCAGGTGTGGCCGTAACCTCTGCCGTAACCGGACAACCAGGTAATGATGCCGGTACCATCAGGGTTCGCGGTGTCGGGACGCTCAATAACAGTGACGCTATGGTGGTGGTAGATGGCGTTATTTCCAGCATGAATAATGTTAACCCCGATGACATTGCCAGTATTTCGGTATTAAAAGACGCGGCTTCTGCCGCTATTTACGGTTCCCGTGCGGCCAATGGTGTAATTTTGATTACCACAAAACGAGGTAAGAATGCAGCGCCCAAAATCAGTTATAGTGGTTATTTGGGGAAACAGAGCGCCACGGCGCTGCCTGATTTTCTTCCCTCCTGGCAGGCGGCTTCACTGTACAACCAGGCCTTGAAAAATGAAGGCAAGCAGGCGCGGTGGACAGATGAAGAAGTACAGAAATTCAAATCGGGATCAGATCCATACAATTTTCCCAATACCGATTGGCTGGGTCTTTTTTATAAAGGAAGCGGTATTCAGCAAAATCATTACGTGAGCGTTACTGGAGGTAATGATAATACGCAGTATGCATTTTCCGCCGGTCTTTTTGACCAAAAAGGTATTGTTGATAAAACCGAGGCCAAAAGGTATACAACCCGTTTTAATATCAACACAACCTTGTCCCAACACCTTACGGCCAGTGGTAGTCTTGCTTTTACTTATAGCGGCAAAGGTGAACCCAGTAACCCCTATACGAGTGAATTCACCCAGCTGGTCAGGCAAATTAACCGGATTTCTCCTATCATTCCTTATAAGTTTGAAAATGGCAATTATGGCCATATCTCTGACGGTAATCCTATGGCATGGCTGGAAGGCAAAAGCTTTGCTGCTTATAAAAATTATGATCTGGTTGCCAACGGTGGTCTGGATTGGGAAATTACCAAAGGTTTGCATTTCAAGCCCTCCATTGCTTATGTTATGGGCGCATTACATGAAAAGCATTTTACAGCAGATCAGCAGTATTACAATGTGGACGGGTCACCTTCATTTTATCAGGGCCCCAACTCGGTCAAGGACGTGAATCATTTTAATAATGTCGTGACTTTCCAGGATTTGCTGGAATATACCAAGGCTTTCGGTGATCATCATTTTAAAGCGCTTGGCGGTTATTCCCAGGAATACACAAAATTCACTTATGATGACGGTTTCCGTAAAGGCCTTTTAAATAATGACCTGTCCGACATCAACCTGGGCTCAACAGACGGTCAAACGACCAGCGGTTATACTTATGACCTTGGCCTGCGTTCATTCTTTGGGAGGATAAATTATGATTTTGACAATAAATACCTCTTTGAAGCCAATATACGCTACGACGGCTCTTCCAGGTTTGCTCCAGATAAAAGGTGGTTTGTTTTCCCTTCTTTTTCTGCTGGCTGGAATCTGGATAAAGAAACTTTTTTTGAAAGCTTAAAACCGGTGTTCTCCTCCTTAAAACTGAGAGGCTCCTGGGGAAAACTAGGTAATCAGAATGTCGTCGTTTCTGGCGGCACGATAGATCAGACTTATTACCCCTATATCCCCGTCATCGCTACTGGCCAGAATTACACCTTTGGTGGAACGGCGCCTGATATTGCATCTGGTATTGCACCCATTACTGGTGCGAATCCC
>DATJDF010000314.1:0-7452 GCA_035497555.1 Arachidicoccus sp.
AATCTGAAAGACATTATCCCCCTGTTTGGTCATCGAATAGATCGTACCGATTCCCCTGCAACCTCCAGACTGATCATAGCCCTGTCCCTTAATTTCATTTTCACTCAGCGCATCTGACAAATATAGCCGGTCCACATAACCGACACTCAGCTGCCCTCCGACCGCCTTTTTATTACCACTGCCGTCCGTTGCCCGAATAATATATTGATATTGCCCCGGCTTTGTGGCGGGCAACTGAAACGACTTAACCACGCTGTACGCCTTTTTTGTCGCGCTATCCGTTGGCTTCATGGTAACGTGTTCATCCACAGGAGAACCGTCTGCCGATTCTCCCCATAACCGGACTTCAATACTGTCAATATCACGGTCAGTTATCGCCGCTTCAAAATCCACATTAACCGGCGCGCTGGAAAACCCGAGAAATTTTGTGACAGTCGGTTTAATTATTTTTACAGTTGGCGGCTCAAGATCCGGATCATAACCGGCAATAAGGTTCTGCGCAGAATGATCTTCGACAGTTACATATTTCTTCACCAGCCCACCCTCGGAATTGGTAATGTCAAATTCCAGCTGATGCGCTGTCGGGTTCAGGTCCCTGGGTACAGGGAAACTGTCGTTAATAGAAAAATGCTGACCGCCGGACACATCAAAAATCGTATCGAGCTTCCACTCACTGTTCAGCACGCGAACCTTTGCAATCCCCTTCTGGTCCGAAATTTCCGCCTGCACCGCTATTTTATAGAGGGGGCCTATCCAGTAAAGGCCTGCGGTCGCTCCATCCAGCTCCGGAAGCGGCGGGCTTGTATTTTCAGGAAAGACAAAGGGTTTGCCACAGGCAAAAAGCAATGCGCAAATTGCGAGACAGTGTAACAGACTACTATATATCTTTTTCATATACAGAGATATTTTTTAGCGAATGAAAAATTAGCAGATAACGGGCAGGCCCCGGAAATCGTGGCGGTTCCAGAACCCGACCTAAGAAATTATCCTGGCCTTACCACCCGGGGTTCTGATCGAGGTTGCCGTTACTTTTAAGCACTTCAGATTCAGGGATCGGATACCAATACATTTTTGGCGTAAAGCTCCTTTCTTCCGCCTTACGAACCAGATACTTAAATGTGCCTTCAGGTGTTTTGGTCACCTGCATAGCCATCAGGGGGAGGTTTTCCGTCTGCTGTGCAATTTTCCATCTCCGGACGTCGAAAAACCGGTGCTCCTCAAAGGCCAGTTCCACCCGGCGCTCGTGGCGGATGCGCGTACGCATTTCTTCCTTTGAAAGACCCGGTGGCAAAATAGGCATGTCCACACCCGGTCGCTGCCTTACTTTATCTACGGCTGCTTTGGCAGTCATAGCATAACCGTTGGTCAATTCGGGTCCATAAGCCTCATTCATCGCCTCGGCATAGTTCAGCAAAATCTCGCCATATCTAAACAGGATCCAGGTATGAACGCTGGAAGCGTTTTTTTCCAGGTCCAGTCCTTCATTAAGGAATTTACGCAGGTAGTAACCCGTAGTTGTTGCGTTCAGCTTTCCTAACCCGTCCAGGCCTCCGCTCCAGCTTTCCACCGGACGGCCTTTAAACGAGGCATTATTTGTCAGAATAGACATTGCCAGGCGGGGATCCCTTCCACTATAAGGATCCTTTGGATCATACCCGGAGCCGGGCTCACCGATCCCCATACCCGTCGTTTTCATTTCATAGGCATCAACAAGGTTCTGTGAAGGACAGGTACTGCCTCCACCTCCCTGGCTGTAGCCGATCGGATAGTTCAGCCGCTCAAAATCATTACGCGCCCAGCCCTGTATGGCAAAAATCACTTCCGGATTACCGTCCGCACCATTGCCCAGGCGAAATAATCCGTTATAATTATTGAAAAGGCTGTATTTCCCCAGTTTGATCACATCATAAGCCGCTTTCGCAGCAGCCGCCCATTTGCCGGCTTCATCCTGAGGATTATTTAAAGGACTGGCTGCATATAATAAGACCCTGGATTTAAGCGCAAGTGCCACTCCTTTTGTCATCCTGCCTCTCCATTTTTCCGAGGAAAAGCCGACCCAGCTGTCCTTAAGTTGCGGATAGGCACTATCACATTCATCCGATATAAATGCAACGCACTGGTCAAAAGACTTGCGCTTCATTTGTTTCAATTCGGCATCCGAATAGGTTGACCTGTCCACCAGCGGCACACCTCCGTAACGCTCGATCAGTTCAAAATAATATAAGGCCCGAAGTAGCCTGACCTCCGCGCGCAACCATGCAATATCTTTTATATTCGCCTCATAGGTACTCTTATTGTCGGGATCAAGTGTATCCCTGTAGATAATTTGTTTGTAATCTTCAGACTTTTCAAGAAAAAGATTTGCACTTCTGACGCCCTGATAAAAGAATGCCCAGCAGTCTTCCGGATTAGCGGCCGCAGTCCAGGTACCGGTGTTGAATTTCTGAACGCCGGAGGCAGCTATCGCATGATCCGCCTCATCACAGGCTGATGCCAACATCGCATTATCGATATGTTGATAGCCCATATGTCCGAATAAATAAGCATACACGCCGAACCCGGCCTGCTGCATTCTTTCATAGTTCACAAAGACTTCGCTTTCCTTGTAATTGGATTCGAGTTCACGGTCTAAAAATTTACTGCAACTACTGTTTATCACGGTAATTAAACATAGTATCGCGCTCATCCAAAACAGTCTTTCTTTTATTAATCTCATCTGTATTCGTTTATTGCCTTTATAGGGCAGATGATTTATTTATACAGTTCAAAAAACCCCGCATGCTAATTTCCAGCTATAATACATGCCAATCCACCTGCGCTTGACCCGCTTAAAACTTAGCCGTTATTCCTACCGACCAGGTTTTAATGGTAGGATATCCCTGACTCAGGGTTTCAGGATCCACGTCAACATTCAGGTTATCCCAGGTGAATAGATTGGTACCACTTATAAATAGCTTCACTTCTTCCATTCCTGCTTTTCTTATGAAGCCCTTATGAAATGTATAGCCCAATTCCACATTTTTTAACTTTATAAAATCGGCACTGCGTACCCAAAATGTTGAGCGCTGATAATTATTAGGATTCGCCTGAGTGGTCAGCCTGGGGTAGGTCGCTGTTGCCTGCGTCTGTTCAGTCCACCGGCCGTCGGCTGCCCAGTCAAGTATATTAGCATTATTGATAAAGGGTTGAAACAGGTAGCCATCGAGATAAACATCATAATTTGCGATTCCCTGGAAAAGCAGATCCAGACTGAATCCTTTAAAAGCGATCCCGCCATTTGCGCTGTAATTGATTTCAGGGTAATTCTGCCTGCCGATGGCAATCTCATCATCGACATCGATGATTCCGTCATTATTCTGATCCTTGTATTTCAAGTCGCCCGGTCGTACAATCGAAAATGACTGCACCGGGCTGTTCGCGATATCGCTTTCATCCCGGAAAAATCCGGTGGCCTCCAGCCCAAAATACTGCCCGACCGGATTGCCCTGACGATAGCTGTACATCTCCTTCTTAGGCGTCTCACCACTTATCTTGATAATGTTATGCGCATAGGAAAACTGTCCGCCCAGATAGTAACCCAGGCCACCCGAGTTTTTCCTATAAGTTATTGATAGTTCTACCCCTTCATTATTAACCCGCCCAAAATTTATGATGCGTCCGGACCTATTGCCGGAGAGTGCTGTATTTGTCGCAGCTTCATCCACCAGCACATCCGTTCTTAACTCCTTAAATGCGTCTAAGGAAAAGCTCAGCTGGTTATTAAATAACTGGCCGTCTATTCCGAGATTATACATCATAGAACGTTCCCAGGTAATATCGGGATTAGCCAGTCCGAGTTGCACCAAGCCATTATACCAGGACTGACCGGTCCCGAAATAATATCCCTGGCTGCTGGCAACCCCCCAGTATTGATTATAGGCAAACCTGGGAGCCCCTTTATCATTGCCAACGCTGCCTGCTGATGCACGTAATTTTAAGTAATTAATCCAGGAAGCTTCTTTCAGGAAGTTTTCTTTATGCAATAGCCAGCCTGCCGAAATCGCGGGGAAAAACCCAAAGCGGTGCCCGGGGCCGTAATTTTCAAGACCACTATATGAGAAAACACCTTGCGCGAAGTATTTGTCTTTATAACTATACGTCAACCTTCCCGCAAAATTCTGCATGGCAAACGGCGATGGGTTATTCAGTACAGTGTATTTATCCTGTTGAAAAAACAGCCTGGCAGCTAATCCATGATCGCCGAATTTCCGGTCATAGTCAAAGCCGCCCTGAAAAACAATCCTGTTGTTCTCATAGTCGCCCCCCGTCACTACAGTAAGGTCCCCGTCAAGGCTTCTTTGCAGGAAGTACACCGAATCTGCACCGCCCCCATCTTTCGTCCATATAGGCTCGTAGTAGGCGTAAGTGCGGGTTTTATCATAACGGCTCTGCAACTGGTTATCAAACAAAACGGCACCGAATATATTCAGCCCTTCAGTGATAAAATCAAGGCGCTGGGTTGCCCGAAAATTCATCTGGATATTTCTGTCATGCCTTGACTGATAGCCCCTGTCCAAAAGGTCGGCGAGCGGATTAGAGGGGAAGGCAGCACTACCCGTAATATTTCCGTCCGGGGTTCTTGCCGGATACAGGTTAGGTGCATAAGAAAGCATATCCTGCCAGAATGTAGCGGTCGCTACAGGCGGGAATTTTCGGTTCTGTATATTACCTCCGATCCCGATCTGAGCTGTCAGTGACTTGGTGAGCTGCAGATCAAGATTCGCCCTGAGGTTAAGCTGATTATAACCGATATTAGCATTATGTTCACCATCTGTATGTCCATACAGTCCCTGATTATCCATAAATCCCAGCATGACAAAATATTTTGCCATCTGGCTTCCCCCGTCAAAGCTGAGCGTGTAATCCTGGACAGGTGACTGGCTGCGCAGGACTTCACCCATCCAGTCTACATCCGGATAGATAAAAGGGTCCTTTTTGTCACGGTAACCCTCCAGCTGGGTGTCCGTATATTGTTTAGGTAATCCGTCATTAACCAATGCCTCATTATAGAGGCGCGCAAAGTCATAAGAGGAAGCCACTTTCGGCAGCTTAGCAGCCGACTGTAAACCATAACGCATGTTTAAAGTTATATTGGGTTTACCGGACAGCCGTCCTCTCCTGGTTGTTATCAGTAATACACCATTACCACCCCTGGCGCCATACATTGCCAGTGCAGCCGCATCTTTCAATACCGAAACACTTTCAATTTCGTCGGGCGAAATATAACTGATACTGTTGACCTGAATCCCGTCAACCATCAACAAAATGCCGTTATTCAGGCTGGTGTGCTTCCCCCGGATCAGCAACGTCACGTCGTCGAAGCCCGGGGCGTCACCACCGCCCGTAACAGTCAAACCCGGCAGCCTGCCTGTAAGCGCATCTGTCAGTGTAGCGGACCTTGCCATCTTCAGATCAGGTCCAGAGACGCTTGAAACCGCCGCACTGTTCTGGTCTTTAAATAGCGATCCATAGGATACATGCACCACTGAATCGGAGCCGGCACTGTCCCTAGGTGATTGCCCATGACCAATAACGGCTAAAAATATATTGCAACATAGTATCAATGCAATTCTCAGTATAGTGGCAGCCTGCCAATCCCCCACTTGATGTATGCCTGTTTTTATTTTCATTACCTTGCTTTTGTGCATATAATTATATACTTTTTATCAGGTTACCAGCCCGGATTTTGTTCGATATAGCCCAGATTAACCTCTTTGGTCTGGAATGGGTAGAGGTACATTTTGTCATCCCATACCCTACTTTCAAACTTCTCCAGATGGTAGGTCGGATGTTGACCGCCTACCAAACGCAGCCCGTACATCCCTCCTTTCATGACCCCCTCATCACCGGCGATCTTCCAGCGTCGCACATCAAAATACCTATGCTCTTCAAAGGCCAGTTCCACCTCCCTTTCGCGGTGTATTTTCCTTCGCATATCCTCCTGGTTGGTATAGGTATAGTCCGGCATATCGACTCTTCTGCGCACTTCATTCAGTGCCCAAATGATCTGACCATGATCTCCACCTATTTCATTTAACGCTTCTGCATAATTGAGGTAAAATTCCGCCAGGCGAAAAGTGATCCATTTGGGCGGCGGATTGGAGCCGTTGCGCACTCCCTTTGTAAATTTTCTGAGAAACCCCACTCCGTTATATGCATCCAGCAATTTTCCATGCTGTTCATAAAAATTATATCTTGTTCCTGTACCTCTTTCCCACTCCTCTCCGGAATAAAAAACAGAGGCCTGAAAACGCGGTTCCAGCTCCTTTAATTTCTCCCGGTATTGCTCATACGGATAATCAACTCCCGCTTGTTCATCCCAGACCTGGTCCGTTCCGTCTTGTTTTTGATAGAATTTGGTAAAATTCAGTGTCACGCCAATATTAATAGGATCAGATCCAGTGTAAACAATACTACCAGGCGTCATAAACCGGACAAAATAGTTATTCGTGCTCGTTCCCATCAGGCCTGCATCCAGGATAATTTCATCGACACTTGGGTTGATAAATATTTCTTCGTAGCGGTCCACCGGATTGGATTTCCCTTTATATAGCGTACACCAACCGCTCTGACTCGCCCAATCCAGCACCGCCTTACTGGCATCAGCAGCGAGCTTCCACCTGTTGATATCATAATCGCCGTAACCGACGAGTTGCTTTAGTTTAGGATCACCTACGGGTACATAAGGCTGGGTACTATTGAATAGCGGGCTCGCAGCGTATAGCAAAACCCTGGATTTCAAAGCCAGTGCCGCACCTTTTACGATGCGCCCTCTATACTTGCTTTCATAACTGTCCGGGAGGTCTTTAGCAGCTTCATCACAGCTTTTAACGATAAAGTCTACCGTTTGTGCGTAAGTACATCGGGGAATCCTGACCTGAGGTATATCTCCCGCATCGCTCACCTTCAATACTTTATCCACAATAGAAATCCCTCCAAGTCGCTGCATCAGATCAAAATGCATCAGTGCCCGCAAAAAAATAGCTTCTGCCTTCATGGACGCCTTTTGTTCCTGCGAGAAAGGTGCACCGTCGATATTTTCGATAAAAATATTTGCATTGCGGATCCCCTGATAACACATGTCACTACGGAATTCATACCATTGAATATTGCTTGGTCCCCATGTACCGTTGTTAAAAGCCTCCGCCCCGGTAATGGTGGAGTAGGCATCCGCTTCGTCATCAGCCGCGGCTACAATGGTATAAGTGGCTCCATAGTGGTAATATCCGACTTCTGAAGAAGCCCAATAATAAGGGAATTCAAAAATGGAACATTTACGATAGACATTCCAGAGAAACTCCTCCGTGCGTTCCTGGGATGAGAATACATCGCTTAAACCGATATCACTGCTATCTGGCTTTTCCAGGTACTTATTACAGGAACAGAAGGTCAGAAAAGTAAACAACAACAATA
>DATJDF010000315.1:0-4891 GCA_035497555.1 Arachidicoccus sp.
GGGGACCTAAATTTTGATATTTTTCAGCAGATCCGTGGCAAATGCCACCTGGTAGATGAAGGCAAAATCTGTTCTACCATTTTAGAGCTCTACAACAGGGACGCCATTGTTGTAGAACCTGCCGGCGCACTTTCGATCGCCGCCTTGTCGGATTTCAGAGAAGAGATCAAGGGAAAAAATGTTGTTTGTATTGTAAGTGGCAGTAATAATGATATAGACCGCATGCCGGAGATTAAAGAACTTTCCCTGCAATATGAAGGACTGAAACATTATTTTCTCATCCGGTTTGCGCAAAGGCCGGGAGCTTTAAGAGAATACCTGAACCTTGTATTAGGGCCAACAGATGATATTTCCCGGTTTGAATATTTCCATAAAACCAACAAAGAACATGGAACAGCACTTGTCGGCATTGAACTGTTATCTAAATCTGACTATACGCCCTTAATCGACCGGATGAAACAATATAATATTGATTTTACGGAGCTGAACAAAAACGATACGCTCTTTAGCTTCCTGGTCTGATCCATTAACCTTAATCGTCTTTACTAATGCGGCATTAAACCATAAATGCCGTCGGACCTTGTCGTGCAAAAACCTGTTGAATAGCCTACCACATTGATTATCAATACCTCATCGAGTCCCGTCCGGTATATAACGCGCAATTAGCCCTGTAAATTTAGTTATACTGAATTTATCGCTTTTTTGTGGTAAAATCCGATTTGGATTAAGGCCTGTTCATTTTCGGTCTGGCCCTAAACCCTTGTGAATCCCGGCTTAGAGAACTTACAGCTGTTATTTTTGCACAGATGTCAATAAATTTTGTTTAAATCAACAAATTAATGACATTATTCACCCTATCTATTCTTAACTTTGAATAGATCAGAAGATATAATATTAATTTACAATATAAATCTATATTTTTATAATATATTTAAATATAGTAGGTTATATATGTAAATGAACAACCTATTTTTCAAAAAAAATACTTAACTTTCATAAATATAAAAGATATTGCTATGGACGTAAATGAAATAAAAGAAAAGACAACGCTTAAAACCTACACACAGCAAGAAGCACTTGAAGCCACTCTGGCCTATTTCAAAGGGGATGATCTGGCTGCACGTGTATGGATTAATAAATATGCTTTAAAAGATTCCTATGGAAATCTTTTTGAAAAAACGCCGGATGATATGCACCGGCGGATCGCAAAGGAATTAGCAAGAATTGAACTGCGTTATCCGAGCCCGATGACAGAGGAGGAAATTTACAACCTGATTAAAGGGTTCAGATATATTATCCCCCAAGGCAGCCCAATGACCGGTATTGGCAATCCATACCAGATTGCCTCCCTATCCAATTGTTTTGTCATTGGCAATGCAGGCGATTCTGATTCCTATGGTGCCATTATGAAAATTGACCAGGAGCAGGTGCAATTAATGAAACGCCGCGGCGGTGTTGGGCATGACTTGTCCCATATCCGGCCCAAAGGCAGCCCGGTAAAGAACTCGGCCCTGACTTCCACCGGTATCGTACCCTTTATGGAGCGCTATTCTAATTCTACCAGAGAGGTAGCCCAGGATGGCCGGCGTGGTGCGCTCATGTTGTCCGTTTCCATCAAGCATCCGGATGCTGAGTCTTTTATCGATGCTAAGATGGAAGGCGGTAAAGTTACCGGTGCGAATGTTTCTGTCCGTATTACGGATGATTTTATGCAAGCAGTGGAAAACGAAGAAAAATTTATCCAGCAGTATCCTATTCATTCTGATAAACCTTGGTATACCAAAGATGTGGATGCACAGGGCCTGTGGAAGAAAATCATTCACAATGCATGGCGTAGCGCTGAACCTGGCATTCTTTTCTGGGATACAATCATCAAAGAATCTGTTCCTGACTGTTATGCAGACTTGGGGTATAAAACCGTTTCAACAAATCCTTGTGGTGAAATACCATTATGTCCTTATGACTCCTGCAGATTATTAGCCATCAATTTATATTCCTATGTAGATCATCCATTTACTAAAAAGGCTGCCTTCAATAAAGACCTGTTTTTAACCCATGTAATGGTAGCCCAGCGGATGATGGATAATATTATTGATTTGGAGCTGGAAAAAATCGATGCCATCCTGGAAAAAATCAACCAGGACCCGGAAAGTGAAGAAGTAAAAGCTGTGGAGCGTAATCTTTGGCTAAATATCCGGTTAAAGGCGGAGCAGGGTCGCAGAACCGGCATCGGCATCACTGCAGAAGGCGATATGCTGGCTGCCCTTGGTATGCGCTATGGTAGCGAAGAAAGTATTGAATTCTCTACTGGCATACATAAGGACTTAGCCATCGGTGCGTACCGGGGATCAGTGAAATTGGCAAAAGAAAGAGGTGCATTCGCTATATATGATAGCAAAAGAGAGCAAAATAATCCGTTCATCCTAAGATTGAAACAGGCCGATCCGGAATTATATTATGAAATGTCAGAGCATGGCAGACGCAATATTGCACTACTCACTATTGCGCCTACAGGAACCACCAGCCTGATGTCTCAGACCTCCTCGGGTATTGAGCCGGTTTTCCTTCCGGTTTACAAGCGCCGTCGTAAAGTAAATCCTAATGACAAGAATGCGCATGTGGATTTTGTAGATGAAGTTGGGGACAGCTGGGAAGAATACATTGTGTTTCACCATAAGTTTAAAGACTGGATGCATATTAACGGTCACGACCTGAATAAAAATTATTCCCAGGAAGAACTGGATAAACTTATTGCCTTATCGCCTTATTACAAAGCCACTTCCAATGATGTCGATTATATGTCGAAGGTGCATCTGCAGGGTGCTATACAGAAATGGGTAGATCATAGTATCAGCGTCACGATCAACATGCCGAATGATGTCACTGAAGATCTGGTGGGCGAACTCTATATGCAAGCCTGGAAAGCGGGTTGTAAAGGAGTGACCGTGTATCGGGACGGAAGCCGCTCCGGTGTCCTTATCGCCAACGATGAAAAGAAAAAGGAAGAAGTAGCAGAAGTTACCCAGGAAGAAATGGATACAGTAGCATTCCCCATCAGCCGCCCTGAAATGCTGGAAGCAGAGGTCGTCCACTTTCAGAACAACAGGGAAAAATGGATTGCTTTTATTGGACTAATTGATAACCGGCCCTACGAAATATTTACCGGTATCTCTGATGACGATGAAGGCATCTTGCTACCAAGATGGGTAACAAAGGGCAAGATTATAAAAGCCAGGCTCGCAGACGGCAATTCCCGGTACGATTTTCAGTTCGAAAACCAACGTGGCTATAAAACGACTATTGAAGGTTTATCCTATAAGTTCAACCCGGAATACTGGAATTATGCCAAACTGATCTCCGGGACACTCCGCCACGGCCTTCCTATCGAAAACGTGGTCGACCTGATTAATGGTATACAACTGAATGTGGATAGTATTAACACCTGGAAAAACGGTGTAGCCAGAGCATTAAAGCGTTTCGTTCCGGATGGTACTTTAGCCTCTAAAACGACTTGCTCAAATTGCGGAAGCAGTAATCTGCAATACCAGGAAGGATGTCTTACCTGTAGCGATTGCGGGAATTCTAAATGTGGGTAATTACAAAGTATAAAATTGGCAATATATTGAACATAGCATCAATTCTTTTTTGACCTGATGCGGTCTAAAAGGTGCTGAACTAAAAATCCATCCATTTCTGTTTTACTAAACGGAGCGGATGGATTTTTTAATTAGATTTCATAGAAAGATTCAACAACGGCAATCATGCCCCTTCTAATCGTTTCCGCAAATTCAAGACATTTTCAGAATTAATTTAAAAAAATTGCTATAAACCTCATAAGCCGGATTCTGTTTCTACACTATCATTTATCTGCCCAAAACATTACTGTTTTGATGTAGCTGCCTACCCTGTTACGTTGCCTTTCAGCATTGGACGAGCCGCCCTCAACCGTAACTATACGTGACATTGCAGCGCTTAAGGCTTACCCGTAACCAGTATTACTACTGACTACCGTACGCTCTTACCGTACATTTTCACCCTTACCGGGCATGACCAGGGTCAATATCCGGCGGTTATTTTCTGTGGTGCTGGCTATGATCAGTTACCTGATCCCCGGTCTTTAACCGGTAAGCTGCTCTATGCTGTCCGGACTTTCCTCGACGTTTGCACGCCGCGATAGCGCGGGTCTATAGCCATACAAAGGTAGTTAAATAAACGTCAATCCTCATTTTGCAGGTGCGTTTTTCAAAAACCGGTCGCGAACAGCTGCAGCCTGTGTGCTGCTGATAGAACTCGTCTGCTTTAGTAACGCAATAAAAGCGTCTATTTCACTAGGAATAGAAGGGCAACCAATATTTTGGCCCTCGTCCTTACGCTGACCCTCTTTTCGCATTTTGGAGTCCGCCAGTAATTTACCATCCTGATCAAAAATAAGCCAAAAGGGAATACCCGACTGACCGCCACCGTTGGCTTCCAGCAATCGCAGTCCTCCAGGATTTTCCAGCACTACACTATCACCCGTTTCATGTACCGTAATATGTTTAATGACATAATTTTTGTCAAAATAATCCTTGGTGGCAGGATCCTGCATTGAGGCGTCCATTTTCTTGCACCACCCACACCAGGAGGCATGGAAGATGACAAATATATTTTTATGCGCTGCCTTGGCCTGGACTTTAGCAGCTGCCATAATCTGGTCTGCAGATTGCGGGGCTTTCTGTGCAAAGGCTGGCCAGGACATTGAAACTAAAAGAAGTAATGTCCCACAAAGCATTAAAATCTTTTTCATGTTTTTGCTTTTTTAATAATCATTAAAGATAATACATTTTTGAAATTGATTGCTGCTTAGATCAATTCGAAAACGGTAATTTCTGGGAGTATGCCTACCCTACCT
>DATJDF010000316.1:0-3296 GCA_035497555.1 Arachidicoccus sp.
GATCGTGTGTTTTGTATTTGTACTGGTCAAGCCATTTGGAATGAGTGATGGGCTGGCTGCACGGATTAGTTTTTTGCTGGTCGGCCTCTGGTGGCTGGGCTTCGCCCAGCTGACATTTGCCGCGCTGCCGGGAAATACGCATCCCCACCGAAAAGAAGTCACCTTATTTAATAAAGGCTTATTGGAACTGAAAAAAGTCTGGAAGCTGGTGGGGAAGTTACCGGTATTAAAAAGATTTCTGGTAGCATTTTTCTTTTATAGTATGGGTGTACAGACGGTGATGATCGCAGCCACACTATTTGGAAGTCAGGAGCTAAAGTTGAATGCGACCCAATTAATCAGCTGTATTCTGATCATTCAATTAGTTGCCATTGGCGGTTCTTATCTGATGGCTAAACTGTCCAGCCTGTTCGGTAATATAAAAGTGCTGATATTTGTGGTCCTGGTCTGGATAGGTATTTGCGTTTTGGCCTATTTTATTCAAACTGCACTTGGGTTTTATATAGTAGCAACCCTGGTTGGTATTGTTATGGGTGGGATCCAATCGCTCAGCAGGTCTACTTACTCCAAATTAATGCCCCAAACACAGGATACGGCCTCCTTTTTTAGCTTTTATGATGTCTCCGAAAAGGTGGCAATTGTTATCGGTACTTTTAGCTTTGGATTTATTCAGCAGCTAACAGGCAGTATGCGGTATTCTATTGTAGCACTGGCGCTTTTCTTTCTGATTGGTTTTCTGCTGCTCATTATTACCTACAGACGTTTCAAAACTGTATTATAGATCGCTGTATAGGCCAGCATATAAGGTATACGCGCGATGAGCATAGCTATAATTTCGTAATTACTCACTTAAGGCAAATAATTTAAGGTTCGGCGTATATATATTGATAGAATTATATTTATTGTGTATATCCAAATTCGCAAGCAAGTTGAAATTTTTTATTTTTATTTGGTTTATAATATAAACTAGTTTATATTTGTTGTATAATTCAAAAAAATGGAAGATAAACAACTGGATGCAGAACAGAGCCTGCGCATTATAGAGAAAATGATAGCGGACTCAAGAAATAAGTTTTATAATAATGGATTTGCCTTCATATTCTGGGGATTCCTTGTCATTTTAAGTTTCCTGGTTGTCTATTTGCTGAGCCAGTGGGGTTATAATGACGCCGCTCAGTGGGTGTGGCCCGTAATGACTGTATTTGGGGTAATCATAACCTTTGCCTATTACCGTGTTTTCTCAGCTTGTAAAGACAAGCGAAAAGGAACCACTTCTGATGTGAATAATGGCCGGATCTGGCTGGGCTTTTTATTTTCGATTATTGTTCTGATTTATTTATGCATTTATCTGCAAATCAATCCGGGTAGTTTTATATGGTGTCTAATGGGATTTGGGATGTTTGCCTGTGGAGCTATTTACCGTTACAAACCTATTTATTTAGGTGCTATTGTGTTTTGGATCGGCGCAGTTATTTCGGTTCGTTTGCAGACAAATGGCGCAGTCGTTATTACTGGAGTATTAACGATGCTTCTGGGTTATATTGTTCCTGGGGTACTCTTATGGCTGAAAGTAAAAAAGGAAAGCAATGTTTAAGCCATTGGATGCGCTATTGCATTCCGAACTTAGGCTGGGGATAATGAGCATTCTAATGCAAACTGAAGTCGCAGAGTTCGCATATATTAAAGAGAAAACGCAGTCTACTGCTGGAAACCTGAGCATCCAGTTGCAGAAGCTCTCCGAGGCGGCTTATATTACAATCGAGAAATCCTTTAAGGGGAAATATCCGTTGACAACCTGCCGGATCACATCAAAGGGAAAATTAGCCTTTGAAGTCTATGTTGATGCACTCAAATCTTATTTACGAATTGATAAAACATAAAGCGGTCCTTTGGTAGGAGTATCGCGGTGTATGCTGAGCCGAACCTGAATATTTAATCTAAGAGCTAATAAACTGATTTTTGAAACTATAAATCGTGATTTCCCGGTAATAACAAATCGTTATTTAGGGGAAAGGGGCGTAGCTATGCAAACGATAGACGCTTATCCTTAAAATGAGCCAAGTCCTTTAATATATTCAATACAGGCAATCTAATGGAGGCTATTTTAAAGTGTTTTTAAATGCAAAAGAAAATCCTTATTATTTTTTTGATCACCTGCTGTCACTTGGTTTATGGCCAGAGCGCAATTAGGGGCGATGTCAAAGACAAAAATGGCCAAATGATCAAGGGAGCGTCGATCACTGTAAAAAATAGTTATGACGGCGCAGTAACGGATGAGAAAGGGATATTTAGTTTTTCTATTTCTGGTTCGGGGACACTTACAATTGAGGCGGAAGCGATGGGGTATATTACACAATCTGTCCAGTTGGATAGCCTAAAAGTCATAGGTAACCCGCTCATTTTACATTTCTGCTTAATGGAAACCATGAACCAGCTCGATGCAGTTGCTGTTACGGTAAGTGCTTTTGGTGGCGGACAGGGAAAAAAAGGTGTTGTCGTGCTGAGTTCTTTAGATGTGCTCACAACTGCCGGTGCGAATGCCGACATTTCCAAAGCAGTTAATTTGCTACCTGGTGCTCAGCAGATCAGTAACAAGGAAGGACTATTTGTCAGGGGAGGTACAGGATATGAGACCAAACAGTTTATCGATGGGGCAATGGTACCACATCCTTATTATTTAGGTGCAGATAATATTCCTGGAAGGGGAAGGTATTCGGCTACTTTGTTCAAGGGTTTTTCTTTTAATACTGGGGGGTATTCTGCATTGTATGGACAGGCATTGTCGTCTGTTCTGACAATGGAAACAATAGATATGCCTGAAAGATCGGAGGCCAATGCTTTTATTTCACCTATACAAAATAGCTTGGGGTTTCAGAGCTTGTCCGAGAATAAAAAATTTTCCTGGGGCATGAATTACCAATATACAAATGTCGGACTGTATTACAAGTTGGTAAAACAGGCCGCGCGTTATTTTAAATATCCGGCGTTCCATAATGCAGAGGCCAATTTCAGGGTCAAGACAAAGCGGGGTATCCTCAAATTTTATTCCTCCTTTAATTACAATGGATTGGGCCTCGCAAGGCCCGGGGTTGATTCTGTCAATACTTATTTAGCAAATTCCATAGAGGATTATAATTGGTGGAATAATTTGCAATGGAAAACAGGTTTAGGTAAAGGATGGCAGCTCACGTTCAATGCTGCATTTAGTTTCAATCGGTCGCATATTGTGGCGCAACTACAGGACAAAAATGCAAAACCGGTATCAACTGGAGCTGCATGGATTGATACATTGAACT